>DATEMI010000653.1:0-2805 GCA_035275665.1 Terriglobales bacterium
CCAGGTGATCAACGTCGTGCCCGCCGGAGCAGGTGTTGCTGAGATGAAGGAAGAGTACGGACGCAGCCTGCAGATTCTCTTCGCAGTTTGCGGTGTCGTACTGCTGATCGCATGTGCGAACGTGGCCAATCTGCTGTTGGCGCGGGCAGTGGCGCGTCGCGGGCAAACCGCCGTCCGTCTGGCGATCGGCGCTGCACGCAGACAGATCATTGCGCAGGCGCTTACGGAAAGCATCCTGCTGGCGGTGGCCGGAGGTGTGATCGGACTTGCGGTATCGGTGGGAGCGGCGCGACTTCTGCTGTCCCTGGCGTTTCATAGCGCGCATTTTCTGCCGATCAGTATTGCGCCGTCTTTCATCGTTCTCGGCTTCGCGTTTCTGGTTGCGTTGTTGACGGGAATCGTCTTCGGCGCGGCTCCAGCGTGGTTCGCCACGCGGACCAATCCGGCCGACGCTCTGCGTGGATCGGCGCGCAGCACGGGCGACCATTCGTCGTTTGCGCGCAAAGCCTTGCTGATCCTGCAGGCCACCCTCTCAGTTGTGCTCGTTGCGGGCGCCACCATGCTCGCGCGCAGCCTCAACAGACTTGAGAACCAGAATTTTGGATATCAAGTGCCTGGGCGCGTCCTCATATCCTTGAACTCGCCGCCGCCCATTTACGCGCCAGAAAAGCTGGCCTCGCTCTATCGCGAGATGGAGCAGCGTCTTCTTAGTATTCCCGGAGTTCGCGGCGGAGGGCTCGCGATGTACAACCCGCTCACCAACAACTGGGGCGAGCTAATCATGGTGGAGGGACACGAAGCTCCGAAATTCAACGAGAACGCCGGCGCATCGTGGGACCGAGTAAGCGCGAATTATCTGCAGAGCCTCGGCGTGCAATTGGCGCGTGGCCGCATGTTCAGTGAGGCCGACAATGAAACCAGCGAGAACGTCGCCGTTGTGAACGAAGCTTTTGTAAAGCGCTTCTTCAAGAGCGGAGAAGAACCGCTCGATCATCACTTTGGGCTGGATCTGCCGCAGAATGCCACCACATTTCGAATCGTGGGAATTGTGCACGACGCGAAGTTTGCGGGATGGGGACTGAACCGTCCCGCTCGTCCGATGTTCTACGTGCCGTTAGCGCAATGGGTTCACTATCCCGACCCCCTGATGGGGAGGCTCGAGACGGCGTCGCACAACATGAATGCAGCCATGCTTGTCACAAACGACTCGCCCGGCGCCTTGGAGCCGCAGCTCACGCGGCTGTTCTCAGACATTGATCCCAATTTGACACTGGTGAGCGTGAGAACTCTGCAGCAGCAGGTGGATATGTCGTTCGAACAGCAGCGCGCTGTCGCTGGCCTTGCAGGATTGTTCGGCATCGTCGCTCTTGTGCTCGCCGCAGTCGGTTTGTACGGAGTGACCGCCTACACGGTCGCACAGCGCACGAACGAGATTGGAGTGCGCATGGCACTCGGCGCAGATCGGATCAATGTGGTCCAGCTGGTGTTGCGCGGAGCCTTTAGTCGTGTCGGGCTGGGATTGATTCTGGGAATCCCGCTGGCAATCGCAGCCGGCAGACTCATTTCAGCGCAGCTCTATGGCATATCGTTTTGGGATCCGACGGCACTGAGCGTGGCGGCCGGAGCGCTCGCCGTCTGCGCCTTCTTCGCGGCGATCATTCCAGCCGGGCGCGCAGCTTCGATTTCGCCAATGAGCGCTCTCAGGACAGAATAGCGGCAATCTTCGACTCGGGTTTCCATCGCTAATGACAACGCGGTGGACAGGGATCGGCCTCGAAGCTGAAGGCAACAGCAAACCAGAAATGCAGCTGGTGTGTTCGGCGATCAGCGCAGCGCTTCCCATGGGCTGATGTTCGACACGCGGCGCGCGGGCACGTAGGCGGCAACTGCCGAGGTGGCGAGGAAGAGTATGACCGCAAGCAGAAACGAAAGCGGATCAAACCGGCTGATCTGATAAAGCACTCCGGCCATCAGCCTAGACATCATCAGGCATAGCAAAAGACCTGCTCCGAGCCCAATGCTGACAAGCCCCAGCCCTTCACGCACGATGGCGTAAGAGACAGCTTTGTTGGTTGCGCCAAGCGCGATACGAATTGCAAGTTCACGCCTGCGCTGCACAACGGAATACGACAGCACGCTGTACAGGCCTACCAACGCCAGGCTTATTGCCGCCGCCGAAAAGATCCCCAGCAAGAGCATGGTGTAGCGCATTTCCGAGCGCGAATTTTCCATGAGTTCTTCGCCCGTACTCGCCGCTGCGATAGGCTGTTCCGGGTCGGCGGCAAGAACCTGTTTGCGCACTACCGGGATTAATGAGTGCGGCTCGACCGCTGTCCTTATAACTAGGTTCATGCTGCTCCAGGGCAGTTGCGCATACGGAATGTACAGCTCCGGCTCAGCTTCGGCGGCGAGGCCGTCGTTTTTTACGTTCTGCGAGATGCCGACAATTTCAGATGCAGCTTGTCGTCCGAGTTCGACATGCTTGCCCATTGGGTTCTCGTTCGGCCAGAAGCGATTCACAAAAGCCTGGTTCGCAATCAGCACTTTCGCCGCTGAGGCAACATCGCCGTCGTTGAACGCGCGACCGCTGCGAAGGGAAACACGCATGGTCTTGAACCAGTCGGGACTGACCATCTCGATAACCACTAGCGGCCTTTCGGCGAGCGGCACCTTCGGCTGGCCTTCGGGAAGGACTGGAGTGATGCGTCTCTTCATCGGCGGCAGTGCGCTGGAGACGGCAGCCGAAGTGATTCCCGGAGTGTGTTCAAGCTTTTCCACTAGATCGCGAAAGAAGGTGACCTGCCG
>DATEMI010000654.1:0-2780 GCA_035275665.1 Terriglobales bacterium
GTTCGCACGAGTTCGAAACGGACTAACTCCAACTGCTCGTCGTAGTAGATGTGGTCGAGTTCGAGAACGGGCAACGGACCGGGGAAGCTGCCGCGCTTACGCTGATGCTGGCGCAAATGGATTTTGCGAAATTGGTGTGTCATCAGCTCGGAGGTGAGGCCACGAGTCCACTCGTTGAAGTCGCCGAGAATTACGCGGGGGCCGGTGTGGGCGGCGTGATTCAGCATGCGATCGCTCAGCAGTAAAGGACCCTGCGCGCGGCGTTCCATATAGCTCGTGCCTAAATGAATGTTAAAGACATGCAGCAGGGCGCCGCTGCCGAGCCGAAGATCGGTGCGCAGGCATCCGCGTGGCTCGCGATGTTTCCAGGTGATGTTGTAGTTCTCGCTGCGCGCGACGGGAAGACGCGTGATGGTCGCGTTGCCATAATCTGCGCCGCGCAAATCGCGATTGCGTCCGAAGACTGCCTTGTACTCATCTCCGATTGCATCGCAAATCTCGCTTGCTTGATTCGGCCGACCAAGAGGAGATCCATCTACAACTTCCTGCAGAGCGATGCAGTCCGCATCAAGCGCTGCGAGCACGCGGGCGATGCGTTCGGGCGAGACACGGCGATCCCATCCTCGGCATTTGTGAATGTTGTAGGTAACCAGGCGGATCGTGCTCGCCATTATTGTTGTCGCTGAAAGAACCAGCCTACGCTCTCGAACACTCGTTCCCAAAGTGGGCGCTTCGTCCAATCCTGATAAGTCACCCTGCGGCTCTGAGTGAGATCATTTTCGAAATCGGATGTGAGGCGGGAGGCCAGGCCGGGATCGCGCGCCGCAAGATTCACTTCATCGTTGATGCCGAACGAGCGATTGTCGAAGTTGGTTGAACCGACTACAGCCCACAGTCCGTCGACGATCATGATCTTTGCGTGAATCATCGTCGGCGTGTACTCGAAGATATTTGCTCCAGCCTGCAGCAGATCGCCATAAAGGGCGCGGCTGGAATTGCGTGTCATGGCGTGATCGCTCTTGCGTCCTGGAGCGATGATCTTGATGTCAACTCTGCGATCTTTGATGGCGCGCAGCATCTCCTCGCGAATAGAGGTGTCGGGTAGAAAATATGGCGTAGTGATGTAAATGGATTTCTTTGCCGAACGAATCAGCGCCTGATAGAGAACATGCGCGCGCGTTGATCCTCCGAATGACGGCGTGCTATCGATCACCAGCGCGCGAGCACTTCCGTTTTGTGGTGGGATAGGAAAATATTCTGCTCCGGCGAGAATCTCTCCTGAGGAATTCAGCCAATTTTCCAGAAACACGCTCTGCAGTCCCTCAACGGCTTCGCCATGCACGCGGCAGACGGTGTCACGCCAAGGCGGCTGTTTGTGTTCAGGAAAGAGCCATTGATCGTCGATGCCGGCGCCGCCGATGAATCCCACTTCGCCATCGACGATCAGCATCTCCCGATGCGTGCGATTGTTCACGCGGGTCCAGTTGTTCCAGCGCAGTGGGTGATACCACTCCATCTTTCCCCCGGCATCGGTGAGCGGCTTGAAGTATCCCTTGGGAGTGCTGAAGCTGCCGAGCGCATCGACTACCATGCGCACCTGCACACCAGAGCGCGCACGCTCAGCTAGAGCGTTGAGAAATTGCTGCGCTACTCGGCCGCGATGAAAGATGTAGGCTTCCAGGCTGATGTTGTGCTTCGCAGAACGAATAGCCTCGAGCTCCGCTTTGTAGAAATTCTCGCCATTCGCCAGCACGTCGATCGGACCTGCGTGCTGCAGCTTGGTGTCGGTGATGGCCTCCAGCTGACGCGCGAATTCGTCGGACTCCACCGATCCGTCGGGAGTTTGAGCCAGATGATAATTCGGCGCTGGCTGCAGCAGAACGATCAACGCCCACGCGATCGCAACGATGAGAACAACGACTCCAAGCGTACTCATGTGGTGGTGTCGATGAAAGCCCCGGCGTCCTTTGTGCAGCCTGAAGCTGCGCTGCTGCGGAGTAGCTGGATTGGCCGCCGGCATTGGCATGCGAGCTTTGATGCCGGACAGAGTAGGGAAGTCTTCTTCACCACGGAGACACGGAGAGCACAGAGAACGACGAAAAGCTATGCGAGTTTCTGGTTTTGAATTTCAGCAAGGCGGGATTTCATTCATCTTGTAAAGCTGGCTTTGCCGAAACTTGAAACTCGAAACTGGAAACTGCTTTTCAGATTTCTCCGTGTTCTCCGTGACTCCGTGGTGAAACCGAGCTTTTTTTCGCTACACTGTCGAGCAGAACACATGGGAGATGCTGCCTGATGCGAGTAGCCGTTTTGCGTGAAACGCTGCCGGGAGAAGCCCGTGTAGCCCTGGTACCGGAGTCGGTGAAGAAACTGGCTACGGCCAAGAATGAAGTGTGGATCGAGGCCGGAGCGGGAGAAGCTGCCGGCATTAACGATCACGACTACGAAGCTGCAGGCGCGAAGGTCACGAGCGACCGCACGCAGTTGCTGCCTGCCGCTGACGTGCTGGTGTGCGTGCAGCGTCCCAGTCCTTCTTATATGGCGGCGATGAGGCCGGGATCGGTGGTGCTGGGATTTCTTCGTCCGCTCGATGAACCTGCGGCACTCGAGCCTGCCATAGGGTTGAAGCTCACCACGTTCGCGGTTGAGCTGATCCCGCGCATCACGCGTGCTCAGGCGATGGATGCACTTTCTTCGATGGCCACCGTGCTTGGCTACAAGGCGGTTCTGCTCGCGGCCACTCAGCTCCCGCGCATGTTCCCCATGTTGATGACTGCAGC
>DATEMI010000655.1:0-6327 GCA_035275665.1 Terriglobales bacterium
GATCGAGCAACCGGAGTCCCCCCAGATACAGAGCGAAGGGCAGGAGCATCGAGATCATCGCAAATCCAAAAAGGAACAGCCATTCGCGGCCGGAATAATGCTTCGCTGCGACGCGCCATGGAGGATTCACGATCAGCCAAAAGATGGTTGAAAAGAGAAGCACATAAAAAAGCACAAGCCATCGAGAAAACTGCTTGAGCAGATCGGCACCAATCACGTTGTAAAACGAGTAGGAAAACGCTGCGCCGAGAGCCGCAAGGATTCCGATCGTGCTTGCCATTAGATGAGCCTGCGGCGCGGTAAGGGCGACGAGTCCGCACCCTGTAAATGCCAGCACAACGGCCACGCTGCGGAGCCACGATGCGCGCTGGTGTCTCACCATAACCGTGTACGCATACACCCAAACCGGCGCCGTATACTGGACCGTTATGGCAGTCGTAACGGTGCTTTTGGCAATCGCGTAGTAATAGAAGAAGTTCGCGCCGCAAACCCCGAAGACTCCCAGCGCAGCGCATTTCCACAGAGTGCGTCGGCTGGCCCGTATCGTTCCCATTCCCGGACCGAGAAGGATAAGCAAAAACAGGACAAGCACCGCGAATGTCGAACGCGCCTGCGAGAGGATGAGAGGATCGATACCAGCCCCTTGCAACCAACTGGTTCCGTTCAAGACAACTTTGCCCACCGCCGCCGAAGCTCCGTAGCAGAAAGCTGCGGCAGCGATGAGCAGGTAGCCTTCTATTTTTGCGGCGCTAAGCCTGGAGCATCTGTTCGAGTCGCTGGGGATCGAAGCCAATCATCACCTGGTCGCCAACAATGATGGTGGGAGTGGAACGGCTCTCATATTTTCCGACCAAATCTCGGACAGCCGAGTAGTCGCGCGAAACGTCTCGTACTTCGAAATCGATTCCTCTCTCCGAGAGGAAAGCCTCAGCTGTGCGGCACGGTGGTCAGCCAGGCTGGCTGAATACTACGACTTTGTGCTTTTGCATATATCGTTAGTTTCGCTCCCGGGTTTGGAGTTTGTCTGCAATCATCTTCGATTATCCGTCAGCGGTTCGGTATGGATGAGTACTTTGAAAAGCTCTGGAGCTGCCTGCTTGAAACGAATTTCCAATGCGGTTGAAATATCGTGAACGCGCGCCAGCGACAGATCGTCGGGAAGGGTAGTGTGGCACGAAAGATAAACGCGATTGCGGACTCTCTTCAGGACGATCTCGTGCAGATCGATGATCTCCGGGAACTCACGCGCGACGATATCTTTTAGCTTCTTTTCCAAACGAGCATCATAAAACGTGGCGTCGCCGGTTTCGATGGTGGCCGAATCGCTCTCAATGTGCGTGAGGATCGAGTCAATCTCGGGAACTTCGCTGCGCATTTCCGATTCGAGCACAGTGACGAAGTCATGCGCGTCTTTTAATGACATGCGCTCGTTCAGTTCCAGATGCTGTTCTACATGCAGCTTGCCGTTTAAGTCCTGAACATTCACATCGTGAACGCCGAGATTGTGCCGCGCAGCCACGGCGTGGATGCGGTCGAAAATGCTTTCCGCGCCAGTCGCTCGGGGGAGGGTACGAATGGTGACGTCGGCGTCGGGAAGCACGCTATGAACGGCGTCGGTCACCGAAGAAGCCATGCTTTCGGAATGCTGCAAGGTAGCATTGCGATTCAGTGCGACCTGCACTTCAGCGAAGTATCGATTGCCCGCGCGACGCACGCGAACGCGATCCACGTCGAGTACGCCGCGAACGTCGGCCACAGCTCGTATGATCTGTCCGCGAATCCCGGTGGGAGCCGCGTCGAGCAGTGCGTCGACCGTCTGCCTGGCTAGGCGCGAGCTCACATAAATGATGACTCCTGCGACAGCTAACGCAGCCAGCGGATCAGCCACACGCAGCCAGGGAATACCCATGCGATGGCCGACCAATACCATGGCGAGTCCAATTACGACTACGCCACTCGACCAAATATCTGTAGTGAAGTGCAGGGCGTCGGCTTGGAGCGCTTGACTGTCGTAGCGAACTGCAGTTTTCCCGAGTGCCCGCGATCGCCAAAAGTCCACGGCCATCGAGAGGAAAAGGACTCCGAATGCTGCCACTGAGGGCTCGATCGACACGTGATGAAAGAAGAGCCTGCGCACCGCCTCACTGACAATCCATATGCACGTTACAAGCAGAAGGCCAGTCTCGATGAAGGCAGAGAAGTTTTCCACCTTGCCATGGCCGTATTGATGATCGGCATCTGCAGGCTTGTCGGAAACGCCGACAGAGAAGAATGTGATTACGGCAGCAATCAAGTCGAGACCGGAATGGGCGGCTTCTGAGATCAGTCCCAAGCTGCCAGTGGCAATTCCGACAAAGATTTTCAGCCCGGTAATCCCGACGGCAGCGATGACGGAATTCCGCGCCACCGAGCGTTTTTCGTTGCGGACGTTGTCAGCGCCGGAGATGTAAGAGGTCGCCATTGGGCTGGTACCCTAATGTTATACGGCGGCGTCAGCCACCCGCGCAGTATTCGTTTTGCATGTGCTAGCATCGATTTTCCCTGCCATTTGGAGGCATCTTGACTCAGCGCCATTCGCTTTTGTTGTGTGTGTCCGTTCTCGCCTGTGCGTCCCTTCTGTTTGGACAGACGACTCCCGGCACGGCTCCGGCGAGCTCTGCGCCGGCGCAAAGCTCTCCAGCAGCTTCGACGACTCCTCCGCCACAGGCGGCTCCGTCCACTGCGAGCGTGCTCGAGAGCACGCCGGTCATCACGATTGACGGCGTCTGCGATATTTCCCTAAACGGTACTGTGAAGCCGGCAGCTCCGGTCCACTCCACGGCTTCCAGGAGTGCCGGTGCGAAGACATCGGCCGCGCAATCACCGAAGTCCTGCAAGACGCAGGTAACGCGAGCGGAATTCGAGAAGCTCTTGAAAGCCGTCGCTCCGAATGCACCGGCTACTGTGAATCGGCAGATTGCGACGCGATACGTGCAACTTCTCACTGCGGCTAACGAGGGTGTGAAGTTAGGGATCAACAAAGATCCGGAATACGAAGAGCAACTCGCGATTGCGCGCTTGCAGGTGCTGGCCCAGACCGCCGAGCGCAAGCTCCAGACCGAAGCTGCAAATGTGAGTGAGGCAGACGAGAAGGCGTACTACGACCAGAATTCCTCCGCGTTTGAGGAAGTAACGCTGACGCGAATTTTCATTCCGCGTAATCCGGCTACTCCAGCGAGTACTGGAACTCCTCCTCCTGCACCGCCGGCCGCTGCTGATCCGCAAGCAATCGCCGACGAGGCACACAAGCAGCTTGCCGCAGGAGACGATCCGGAGAAGGTTGAAAAGGCGGCGTACGAACAACTGAAGAACACGACAACTCCGCCCAGCACCAAATTCGGCTCGAGACGGCGGGGAAGTCTCCCACCGGCTCAGGAAGCAAAGATTTTTGCGCTGAATCCCGGCGACGTATCCGAGGTTTTCTCAGATTCCATCGGCTACACGATCTACAAGGTCGAATCCAAGAAGGCACTGCCGTTCGATCAGATGAAGGACGATATCAAGCGTCGGCTCACCCAACAGCATCTCGAGGATTCACGGCAGAAGATCACGAGTCCGAGCAAGGCGGAATATAACGACGCTTACTTCGGTCCTGAAGGTGGACCGGCTCGTCCTGCGATGGCTAGACCGCCAGCACCGCCGGGTGCCGGAGCGGCTCCCGTGAATTCGCCCACTACGACTCAGACCACCACGCCCAAATAGCTATGGCTTCAAAGAAGCCCGCATTGCTGGTGACAGGCGTCTCCGGAAGTCTTGGACGACGCCTGTTGCCGCTGCTTCAGCACTTTCACGTCATTGGGCTCGACATCTCGCCGCCGCCCGAAATTGAAACCTCGCTTGAATTCGAGAAGATCGATTTGGGACAGGAATCTTCCTGCGGACTCATGGCTGGCATGCTTCGCGAGACTCATGCCGTTGGCGTTGTACATCTCGCCTTCGTTCTCGATCCTTTGCGCACCGGCATTCTTGATCGCGATCGAATGTGGCGCATCAACGTGGCGGGCACCGCGCGAGTGCTGGAAGCAATCGCCGAGGCCAACCGCATGGGAGCGAATGTCGAGAAGCTCATCCATCTCAGCAGCGTTTCGGTCTACGGTCCGAATCTAAAGCGTCCTGCCCGAGAGAATGATGAGCTGAAGGCGCACACACTCACATACGCGGTCCACAAGAAAGAAGCGGAGTTGGCGGTGCAGGCTCGCGTGCAGACTCTTGGAGGATGCGACGTTTACATCCTGCGTCCTCATATTTTTGCCGGAGCCACAGTCCACAATTACATGATCGACTGCATCCGCGGCGTCGCGTACGGACCTGGACGCCTCGGCAGAATGCTGGCTCGCAGAAAAAGCAAACTGCCGATCATTCTTCCCATGGGCAAGCAGTTCCTCGAACATAAGCTGCAGTTTGCTCACGTGGATGATGTCGCCCGCGTAATTGCATGGCTGCTGGCGCGACCCAAGGCTTCCGATCCACTCACGATTCTCAACGTAGCAGGCAGAGGCGACCCGCTCACTGTAGCTCAGTGTGCGGAAACTATTCGCACACCGGTGAAGCGTCTTCCAACCGTGACCATGTGCCGAGGAGTGATAAACACGATGTGGAACATGGGCGTTACCTCGATTCCTCCCGATTCATTCCCGTACCTGATTGGCAGCTACACGCTTGATCTCTCGAAAGTGCACGCACTCCTCGCCGCCGACTACGAGAAAGTGATTCATTACACTAACGAAGCTGCATTGGCCGACAGCGGGACCTCTCTGTCCTCTGTTGATGCTCTCTAAGTTCATCTTTTTCCGAAAAGTGCAAACAATTGCAGTTCTGCAGCGGCCGCTGCAACTTGGTTCACCCTCGTTTTATGCCATTCAGCGCTCTCTCGTCACTCACGCGCATTTGATCCCATTTTGAACAAAATCAGCTTCTCTGGAATCCAGAGTAGATGTATAGTGGCGGGCGCTCGTCACTTTTTGCAGGAGAATTATGTCCACTTCCAGTACAAGATTTAGTTTCTGCTTGTTCGTCGTGCTCGCATTCACGCTGGCCGCGTATTCGCAAAACGATGCGACCTCGGCGGCACCAATCGCAGACGGGGCCGCCGGTTATGGTGACCGCGCTCCGATCGACGCAACCCAGGTTCCCGCTACTTCAGGAATAGGCTCGAGTATCGTGCTCGATGCGAACACCGGAGCCGTCGTGAGCGGCGCTGGTGGCGGCGGTTTCAACCCGCGGATAGCAGTCGGCGCATCTCGGTCCAACAACACGACCATCGACGGACTGAATACCCTCGCAACGTTCGACAATGCATTCTTCGCGCAGGCAGGTCCAAGCAGCACCGGAAGCAAACTCTGGCGCTACAGCATGATGGGAAATTCACCCTCGATTGGCGGAACCACGCACATACCCGCCCAGATCGATGAAGTCTCCCTACAACTGCTGAATCCTGATGGAAGTGTGTCTAAAAATGTACCTTTTGCTCCGTTCGAAGATCTGTTCTTGGAATCGCCAAATTTCAGCACCAAGGTGACCTACGGATCCGGAGCTCACATCCAGTATGCCGATGCAATCCACCGCGCGCAGTTCTACAACGTCATGCAGCCGAACTGGCACACGGTCCTCGTTCCTTCAGTCGTGAACCGGACGACGATCACGGTTCCGTTCTTTGTGAACGTGCGGCTCTCCGATGGAACCATCGTCCAGGCGCGTTCATATTTCACCGGCACGGCAGCCGATGGCAACACGTTCGTGCTGATGCTCTCACCCCTGTTCAATTTCTTCTTCGACAATGAGGTGGTAAACCAGATCAATGCCGGTAACTTCACGCAGGATGGAGTCGGCATGGCCCTGTTCCCGAACACTTACCTTTTCAATCTGAATACGACCGATCCCAAGAAACGCGGAAGCTGCTGCGTGCTTGGTTTCCATACCTACTTCTTCGATCCGCCGACAACTCCGCAGGATCGTTGGGTAACGCTATACGCGAGCTGGATCTCTCCCGGAATTTTTGGGGGTGGTTTCCAGGATGTGACGGCGCTTTCGCACGAGATCTCTGAATCTTTTGCCGATCCATTCGTCGACAATGCAACTCCAAGCTGGCAATTCCCCGGAGTACCGGCTAACTCGCGGACCTGTCAGGCTAACCTCGAAGAAGGCGATCCGATTGAAGTGCTTTCTCCGGCCACTATTCCCATCGCCGTCAGGGATGGTCGGACAATTTTTGCTTACCATCCGCAAAACATCCCTCTCGTTCAGTGGTTCGAAATGGGACCGACTTCCAACGCGATTGATGGCGCGTTC
>DATEMI010000656.1:0-2564 GCA_035275665.1 Terriglobales bacterium
GCCAGGAGAATAAGCCCCGAGAGCAGCAGCAGTCCACCGAGAAAAGCCTGAACGGCCGGTCCAAGATAGTCGCCGTAGAAGCCCGGATGTCCCAGGGCGAAGAACATCTGTCCATCGGTCTTCGGATACGCTTTCTCGAGAGAAGAGCCAATCGCATTCAAATCGGCGATTGCTTGCGCCGGAGTGATCCCTGGCTTAAGGCGTCCCAAAACGGCAAAGATCCAGTGCTCCCCACGAACGTCCAAATGCCCTGTGCCTTCAATCTGTTCGCGGTTGATCAGCGGCACGAAGAAATCAGGATGGAAGAACATCAAAGTGCCGTGAAACTCCGGAGGCGTGACTCCTACGATTGCGAAAGGACGCTTGTTCACTTGAACAACCTGTCCGATCACAGTGCGATCATCGTGAAAATGCGTATGCCAGAAATAGTACGTAAGAACTATGTACGGCGCGCTATTCGGTCCGCGCTCATCGGAAGGCTGAAAAAAACGGCCGACATACGGCCTAACACGCAGCACATCGAAGTAGTTTCCGCTAGTTTCCTCGATCCAGGCGCGCGCCGGCTCTTTCCCGTTGTCCAACCCCGCAACAGCGATGTTGTACGCTGCCAGTCCGTCGAAGCTGTGATTGCGATCCCGCAAATCGAGATAATCGGGATACGACTGGCCCGAGACTTTGTCCTTGCCACGCTCAATCTGATAGAGATTGTCCGCCTGCGGCAGATTCAATGGATGCAGCAGGAAACTGTTAATCACGCTGAATACAACAGCGTTTGCGCCAATGGCCAAAGCGAGTGTTAGTATCGCGACGCAGACAAATCCGGGAGATTTGCGCAGCACCCGAAGGCTGACGCGTAGATCCTGAACGAACGTGTCGACGAAATTTCCGCCAACCGATTCTTCGCATTCTTCTTTGAACCGTTCGGGTGCGCCAAACTCGAGCCGTGCACGCCGCTCGGCTTCAGCGCGACTCAGGCCGGAGCGCTGCAGATCGTCGGCGCGATGCTGGATGTGGGAACCAAGTTCCTCTGCGACATCCTGATCGAACTCAGAGCGATGGAAGAGTTTGCCGGCGATGGAGCGGAAATAAGCGAACAGATTCATAGTTCCTCCGCTTGCGCGGCGAGTGCCGATCCCATGGCGGTAGCCAAACGATTCCATCCGTCGGTCTCTTCGCGCAGCCGCTTGCGCCCGATGACAGTAAGTTCGTAGTACTTAGCGCGCCGATTGTTCTCAGAGGTGCCCCAGCTTGCCTTCAGCACGCCCTGTCGAACGAGACGAAACAGCGCAGGGTAGAGCGCTCCCTGCTCGATGAGCAGCGCTCGCCCGGAAATTTGCCCGATGCGCAGCAAAATCCCGTATCCATGCAGGGGACCGAGAGAAACCGCCTTGAGGATCAAAAGATCGAGGGTTCCGGGAAGAATCTGAGCCTGGTCGCCCATTGCTTTCTCCTAAGTGGATTAGGAGATTAGTCCAGCTTCTCCTAAGCTGTCAAGGAGAGAATGCAATTTCTTCGAAATCCATCCCAAGTCAATTCCGATAAGAGTGCTGGAACGCCGAACGACAATCGTGCGGTGCCTTATTCCTGGCTACTTCGCCTGACTCTCCTTTCCAAGCTGCTAAAATAGAGATTCCCTTCCATCCAGTCCGAAAAGACCGGAGGGAGAGGTGCGTTTGGAGAGTGCAATGCCAACAAAAAGAAATGATTCCAAGCCCACATCGTCGGCTCGGAAGCATGCTTCGCGTGCTAACGAAGGCTCGTCAGTCTCAAAAAGCGGACCGTTTGACAACGAATCCAAAGCTCAGTCGAACTACTCGGCCAATGGCAGACACAATGGCGTAGGTGCGTCGGAGACGGGTTTGCGGCTAAAGACGGGTTTGGCGGAAATGCTGAAGGGCGGTGTGATCATGGACGTCACGACGCCTCAGCAGGCAGAAATCGCGCAGCGCGCAGGAGCCGCGGCAGTGATGGCGTTGGAGCGTGTGCCGGCGCAGATTCGTGCTGAGGGCGGTGTTGCCCGTATGGCTAAGATCGCCGTGATCCGCCAGATTATGAAGGCGGTCGATATTCCCGTCATGGCAAAGTGCCGCATCGGACATTTCACCGAGGCGCAAGTATTGCAAGAGCTTGGAGTGGACTACATCGACGAATCCGAAGTGCTCACTCCGGCGGACGAAGCTCACCACGTCGACAAACATGCGTTCAAGGTTCCGTTCGTTTGCGGCGCTCGCGATTTAGGCGAGGCGCTCCGACGAATCGCCGAAGGCGCCGCCATGATTCGTACCAAAGGAGAGGCCGGCACTGGCGATGTGGTACACGCCGTCAAGCACATGCGCCAGATCGTGAAGGATATGCGAGCTCTCACTGTGCTCGGTGAAGAAGAGCTCTATGCCGCCGCGAAGGAATTGCGCGCGCCCTATGAGCTGGTTCGCATGGTCGCAAAAGCCGGCAAGCTCCCGGTTCCAAACTTTTCGGCAGGGGGCATCGCGACACCCGCTGACGCAGCGTTGGTCCGGCAGCTTGGCGCCGAAGCCGTGTTCGTTGGCTCGGGCATCTTCATGGCC
>DATEMI010000657.1:0-2033 GCA_035275665.1 Terriglobales bacterium
CGGCAGGATGTTTGAAATCGACGCGTCCGGAGGCATAGGGATAGAAGTAAACCTGATTGCCCGCCTTCACCCAGACCGTCTTGCCGTCCAGCGCTTCCTTCGAGGATTTCAGATCATAAGCATGAACCTGCGTGGGAACCACGTAATCATCTGCGCTGAAGTTTGGATTCGGCGCCGCTTGTTTCGGAGCCGGCGCGGACGCATTGCGCTCGCGATAGATGAGGAAAACGCGAATGCCAACCAGCACCACAAACACGAGCAGAATGATCTGAATCCGTCTAGACATAGCGAGGCTTGAATTGTAAACCGCGGGCCGCTGGTGTCATGCGGGAGAGCTTTCCCCGAAGTTGCTACGGAATAGCTGAATCATGTCGGAGAACGCTAAATCGGCAGAGAGCGGATCGTAGCGCGGACCTTCGTCGCGCATAAACGCGTGCTCCGCCGGGTACAGCTTCACGCGATACTTCACTCCGCCTTCCTGCAGAGCGGCACGGATTTTTTCGTGTCCCTCTTTGGGAACGTGCGGATCGGCTTCGCCAAAGATCATCAGCAGTTCGCCTTTGATTTCGTTGGCTCGTTGCAGCGAGCTGGCATCGTTGTCTTGACCGAGTCGGCCGTCGTGAATTCCCGTTCCATAGAAGCAGACCGTTGCTCTGACGTCCGGTTGCAGCGCAGCGCGAAAGGCGAGGTGTCCGCCGATGCAGAAGCCGGCTGCGGCCAGCTTTGCGGGACTCACCATCGGATGTTGCGCGAGAAAGTCCAGCACTGCGCGGCAGTCGTTGTCGAAATCCCGAACGGAAGTCCTGGATGCATCGGCAAGACCACGAGTTCTGCCGGAATCGTCGAAGGGCAGAGCTGTACCCGGTGCTTCAATGCGGTGATAGATTTCCGGTGCCGCGACTACAAATCCATATCCCGCCAGGCGCACGCAGGCGCGCAGCATCGGCGGCGTAAGCTGAAAAATATCGGAATAAAAAATGACGCCGGGAAACCTGCTCTTGCTCTCCGTGCGCGGCGTCGCCACAAACATGCGCAGAGGAGAATTACCGACGGTGATATCAGTGAAAGTAGCGCTGACTTGCATTTACATTTGATTAGAACTCACGTGTGGCTGATTGAGCAAAGGTCTGTGCAATGAGAGCGATGGTTCTGCCGCATCCGGATTCAATAGCAACACATCCACTTGTGTTGCGCGACATTCCGAAGCCGCAACCGAAATCGGATGAAGTGCTGATCGAGGTGAGTGCCTGCGGTATTTGCCGCACTGATCTGCACATCGTGGAAGGCGAGCTCCCGCCGAAATTGGCGAATGTTGTGGCTGGCCATCAGGTAGTCGGACGAGTAGTTCACGCGGGTGCCGAGGCAAAGAGATGCGCGACAGGCGTTCGCGTTGGCGTGCCATGGCTGCACCGCACGTGTGGAGTTTGCGAGTTCTGCACGCTCGGACGGGAAAATCTCTGTCCTAACGCCGCATTCACCGGGTGGACAGTGAATGGTGGTTACTCCGAGTTCATCGTCGCTCCGGAGAAATTCGTCTATCCCATTCCGGAACAGTTCAGCGACCTGGCTGCTGCTCCGCTCCTTTGTGCCGGGATCATCGGCTTTCGCTCCTTGCGGCTGGCTGAACTTCAGCCCTCAGACACTCTCGGCATCTATGGATTTGGAGCCGCCGGGCACGTCTGCATTCAGGTTGCGCGGTATCTTGGCTATCGCGTGCTGGTGTGTACGCGTGAGGAGAAGCATCGCAAATTGGCAATGGAACTTGGCGCCGAATGGGTTGGAGGAGCGTCTGGCGATACTCCGACACCGCTGAATGCCGCGATCATCTTCGCGCCGGCTGGCGAACTCGTCCCTGCAGCGCTCAAGAACCTCAAACGCGGAGGCACGCTGGTATTAGGTGGAATTCACATGAGCGACATTCCCTCGTTCTCCTACGATCTTCTTTATTGGGAGCGGCATATCCGCAGCGTCGCCAACAACACTCGCCAGGACGGAATCGACTTCCTGCGCATCGCCGCCGAGATTCCGATTCA
>DATEMI010000658.1:0-7826 GCA_035275665.1 Terriglobales bacterium
AATCTCGGCGGCGAAGCACTTTTCTTCGCGCAGTAGTCCGAGCAGAAGATGTTCTGTTCCAATGTGTTTGTGGGAGAGCCGCTCGGCTTCTTCGGCGGCATAGGCGAGCACGCGCTTGCATTCGTTGCTCAGGGGTAGATCGACCGAGGTCGAAACCTTTTCCCGAATCGTGGTGTGGCCTTCAATTTGTTTACGGATTGACTCAACCGAGGCATGCGAACGCAAAAACCGATTCGTCAATGCTTTGTCTTCGCGCAGCAAGCCCAGCAAAAGGTGTTCGGTCTCGATGTAAGGCGAGCCGAACTGGCTGGCTTCGTAACGAGCAAAAAAGATTACTCGCCGCGCTTTTTCTGTATAGCGTTCAAACATGTTCCCCCTTGTGAACGTCCCCTGATACTGCCGTCCTTATCGCTAAAACGGCCTTGGTTGCCTCTTCTACCGCTGTGCCGACTCGCTTGTCTGCTCTTCGGGAAGAACGTACCTCTATTTACTCCTATTTAACACATGTCTGAGAGTATCGTTTTCGATTACCTCAGCCTCTTTCGTTCATCTGTCCTTCGTACCCTGATTTCACGTCTGCTCACATCAACTTACCTGGTGCCACTGCCTCCAATCTCCCTCGCTGGAGACGCAAAATGCGTCCGCAGCGCCGGGCGAAATCCAGGTTGTGAGTAACAATAATCGAGGTGAGCTGATGTTGACTATGCAATAGCGCAATCAGATCGAAAATGCGCTCTGCCGTGCCGGTATCGAGGTCGCCTGTCGGCTCATCAGCGAGAAGAAGCTTTGGCTCGGTAACCAAGGCCCGCGCCAGAGCGACCCGTTGCTGCTCTCCGCCCGAGAGCTCCCCTGCGCGATGATGCATCCGGTCAGCCAGTCCCACTTCGCGCAGCCATTCGGCTGCACGTGCCCGAGCTTGCTTGGGATTTTCCCCGCGCGCTAACAGCGGCATCGCAACATTCTCCAGCGCGTCGAACTCCGGCAAAAGGTAATGAAACTGCCAAACAAATCCAATTTCACGGTTGCGGAAATCCGCGGCCGCATCATCGGATAACGACTTCAACGAGAGTTGCGCGCAGTATATGTCACCTTCGGAAGCCCTATCAAGAATTCCTAGCACATGCAGCAAAGAACTCTTTCCGGTGCCGGACTCGCCGACAATCGCCAACATCTCTCCCTTCCTCACCTGGAAGGACAAATTTTCAAAGATCACCAGACGGCTCTCGCCAGTCCGGTACTCCTTCTTCAGGTTCTCGACCTGAAGCACAACTTCAGCTTGCATTATTGGATGCACGCGCCACCCTGAAAGGAGCAATGTGCAGCCGACCCAAAGCTGCGATTCGCCGCTGTTTCAGCCCATCGGCGGCCGGCTTTGCCTACAATAATTAGACCACTTTCGACAAGGGGCAGTGTGGTTACCGAAGTGTCGGGGAGCGTTACTGTGCAAGGAATTGCAGTGCGGAGCGCGGCATTCGGCACTCGGCACTCAGCACTCGGCCATGGGCTAGCCGCCTCAATCGACCATGCCGAACGCCAGCAGACTTTTTGCAGAACGGCGGCATTCGTACAAGCTCCGCTGAATGCCGAATGCGGAGTGCCGAGTGCCGCTTCACTCATATCTCAATGCCTCCGCAGGCAAAATCCTCGCTGCTGACCACGACGGATACACCGTTGCCAGCAAAGAAACGGCGATAGCCGTTCCGGCCACAATCACGCCATGCACAGCTTTGGGCGCGAACGGAACATAGTCGATGGAATAAACCTCGGCTGAGAGGTGGATCCAGTGATAGTGTCCGCCCAGGTAAGAGAGCACGTAGCCGACCACTAAGCCAATGATGGTCCCGACAATGCCTATCAGCAGGCCCTGATAGGTGAAGATTCGTCTGATTTGGGATTTACGCGTGCCCATCGACATCAGTACCGCGATGTCCTTGGTCTTTTCCATGACCATCATGGTGAGCGAGATAAGGATGTTCAGCGCGGCGACGAAGACGATCAGGCTAATCGTTATAAAGGTGACCACACCTTCGGTCTTGAGTGCGCGAAATAGGGAATGGTGCTCTTCTTCCCAGTTGGTTGTCATAAAGCCCGGCCCAGCGACGTTCTCTATCTCGGTACCGATCTGGGGAGCCTTGTAGATGTCATCGACCTTCACTTCAACCACCGAAATTACATCTCCAAGGCCGAACAAAGTTTGAGCATCTTCTAAACGAATCAGTCCCCAAGAACTGTCATAGTCATAGAAACCGGACTTAAACAGGCCAGCAACCTTGAAGCGTTTATATTTGGGAACCAGGCCGTAAGGAGTGAGTTCACCTTGAGGGCTGGTAACGAGCACCACCGATCCCACAGTCGCGCCAAGATTGTCGGCGAGGTCCTCGCCCAGAATGATCGGCGGGTACGCACCGCTCGTTTCATCCGGCACCGCCCGAGGCGTGGTCTCGCCGTTCACAAAGGCATCGCCAGCGTGCAGTGGCTCGGCGCTGCCGACTTTTACCGATCGGAGCAATTCACTTACCCGCGACTCGTATCGGGGAATCACTCCCTTTAATTCCAAGCCCTGCGCGCGCGCTCCCCGAGAAACCAGCACCTGCTCATAAAGCGCCGGGGCGGCTGCTACAACGTGCGGCTGATGTTGAATTTTCTCCAGCAGAGGGCGCCACTGGCGAATACCATCCGCCTGCGCTCGTTCCAGTCCGATGTGAGCCGTAGAGCCAAGGAGCTGTTCCTGCAAATCCTGACGGAAACCAGTATTAATCGCAAGCGCAATGATGAGCGATGCGACACCGGCGGCAACGCCGATGATCGAAATAACCGTGACAACTCCAATGACAGCCTGACGGCGCTTGGCCCGTAGATATCGCGCCGCGATGAAGAGCTCGAAGGTCACTCGCAGAGCAGAATACTAAAAAACCTGCATACAGATGCCGCTTTGCTCAGGCGGCGTACTCTTCCGCGTCCTTCGCCATCACAAAAAAGACGTGACCTTGCTTCGTGCACTGATAGACGAGCAGGCCGCCGACTTGCCGGGGGGTGTCACGTTTCGTCACCTGAACGCGGTAATCCATAGCAAGAGGACGGAGTGGGCCCTGTCCACAGATGGGACACTTACCGCGGAGTAGGAGGGGTTCCATGGGGAGCCTCAAGAACCGTTTCAGTTCGAGAGTAGTCGTCTACTCGCCGGAGTAGATGGGTCAAGTTGCGCCTTGCGCCTAGCTGAGTCAGTACCGTTCGCGGTAGCGAATGGGTCAGCCGAGCTGTTGAAAACTACCCGTCGGCTATCGCGGACGGTACTCACTCACGGCTCGTAAAAGCCAACCAAAGCCCATGAAAGTCTCGACCCACAACGCCATGCAATCGTTAACGCATCTCACGGCTTTCAGGTGCATATGAGCAACTCCGAACCGATTGCAGCGAACGTGGTGCGAGTCCCAACCGGCATTGCCAACTGCTACATCATCGGCAGCCGTGAGCGATGGGTCCTCATCGACGCCGGAACGCAGGGAAATAGGAAGAACATTCTGGAAGCTGTGGAAGAGCACATCGGGAGTGACACTCCTCCCGCAGCGATCTTTCTTACCCACGGACACTTCGACCATGCCGGCTCCGCGCGCGAACTGGCCGAGCACTGGGATGCCCCGATTTACGCTCATCGCCGTGAGATTCCTTTCCTGAATGGAACCAGCAAATATCCTCCGCCGGATCCGACCGTGGGTGGATTTATGTCGCAGGTGATTCGCTTTCTGCCGAATAAGAAGATGAACGTCGGCCCGAACCTGCGCGAACTCAGCCTGGGCCGTCTGTCTGAATTACCGGAATGGGAAATCATCGAAACTCCGGGACACTCGCCGGGGCATGTCTCCTATTTCCGCAGCGAGGACGCGGTGCTCATCGCGGGCGATGCTTTCTGTACCGTCGATCAGAACTCGATGATCGATACGCTCCAACAGCGTCGGAAGGTCTCGATTCCGCCGCCGTATTACACCTGCGACTGGCAAGCAGCGGAGCGCTCAGTGAGAACGTTAGCTGAGTTGCGTCCAAAAGTTCTTGCTGCTGGACATGGCATCCCCATGCGCGGTGCTTCAGCGACAACGCAATTTCGCGCTCTCGCGAACAATTTCCCAATTCCGGAAGACGGACGTTATGTCCGCGAGGCGGCGCGAACCAACGAAGGTGGAATCGTGTATTTGCCACCGCCCCCTGCCGATCCGCTAAAGATTGGAGCGTGGATCGCGGCGGGAGCAGGCGTGGGAGTTGCGGCGGGAATGATCCTGCGCAAGCGATGGCCAGGTCGTTCAGAAGAACAGAAGCTTAAAGAAGCAGCCTAGCTTGCTTAACCAACGTGGAGCCGGCTCCACGTTGGTTTCAGGCTAACACCGCGCCGCCGTTCACGCTCACGATAGTTCCCGTCATAAACCCAGCGTGCTCGGTGCACAGAAAGAGAATCGGCGCCGCGATCTCATCCGGCTTGCCTACACGTCCAAGCGGAATGGCTGCGAAGACGCGGTCGCGAGTCTTTGGATCCTGCAAAGCGGGCATCGACATGTCGGTTTCCACCCAGCCTGGTGCCACACAATTCACATAGATTCCATCGCGAGCCAGTTCAGTGCTCAGGCCACGCACCATGCTGATCACCGCGCCTTTGCTGGCGGCGTAGTCGCAGTGAAAAGCTTCTCCACGTTGACCAGCGGTTGAGCTGACGATCACGATGCGTCCGGCAACTCCGTTGTCCCGACCCTGGCGCTTCATCTGCGCTACGCCGTGCTTGATCAGGCCGAAGACACTGTCGAGATTGATTGAGATCGTGCGCTGCCAGTGCTCGTCACTCATTTGGTCGACAGGCAGATCGTCCGCCGGCCAGATGCCGTGATTTGCAACCAGACAATCGAGCCGTCCGAATTTCTTGACCGTTGCTTCGATCAGTCTTTTAGCATCGTCAGCAGACGATAGTTCTTGTTGCATTGCCGCGCAGACGCTATCTCCACATTGCGAGATGATCCGTTCCGCAGCATCGCGTGCCTTCTGATAGTTGAAGAGGACCTTTGCTCCAGCAGCGCAGAACATCTTTACTGTCGCCGCGCCAATACCGCGCGAGCCTCCAGTGATTAGCGCAACCTTGCCGGCCAGCGAAAGCTGGACACCATGTTGGGAACGATCTGCCATCAGAGGAGGGCGATCACTTCGATCTCGACCAGGGAATCCTTCGGCAGGCGCGCGACTTCAACAGTGGAACGAGCGGGCGAAACCTTGCCGTCGCCGGACAAATATCGTGCGTAGACTTCGTTCATCTTCGCGAAGTCATTCATGTCTTTGAGAAAGACGGTCGATTTAACGACCTTGTCGAGACTGGTGCCGGCAGCAGCGAGCACGGCGGAAATGTTTTTCAGCACCTGTTCCGTCTGTTCGACGATGCCGCCTTTAGTCATGTTGCCGCTGGGATCGAGCGCAACTTGTCCGGAAGCAAAGAGAAAGCCCCCGCATTTCACGGCTTGTGAATAAGGACCAATTGCCTGCGGTGCGCCTTGCGTGCGTACCTGTTCTTTCATGGCAACAAGATTAGCATTCGGGGGCAGCCGCCTAAGTCTTGCGGCGCTCCGCACCAGCTTTCGCCGTCGTCGTGCGCGGAGTGCGCCTGCGCTCGCCTGCTCCATCCAGGGCAAAATCCATACTCCCGATTACGTGAAGGCGCAGGAAATTCGTCGAACCGCTGGCGGTACGCGTTCCCGCTACGATGCCGATTACATCGCCATTGTGAACGATTCCGCGCTGCCACAGCAGACGCTCGGCGCCCCGAACCATGTCTTCGGTGGCGGGGGTGTGATCGCACTGAATTGGAGTAACTCCCCAGAGCAGGTTCGCGCGGCTGCAAACAGTGGGGACGTAAGAGAACGCATAGATATCCGTTTTGGGACGGTACTTGGAAATCAGGCGCGCGGTTGTTCCCGTTTCGGTATAGACCGAAATGGCGCGCATATCGAGCTCCTGCGCGGCGTGCGCGACAGACTCGCAAATGGTTTCCGAGATCGAGAGCTTGCCGTTGGAGCGCCGGCGATGTGCGGGTTCGGCCGCCATCTGCGCTTCGGTCTCGCTGACGATTTTCGCCATCATGCGCACGGCCTCGCGCGGATACTTGCCGCTGGCGGTTTCGGCCGAGAGCATCACGGCATCGCTGCCATCGAAGATCGCATTGGCCACGTCGCTGGCTTCTGCGCGCGTGGGTCGTGGGTTCTCGATCATCGATTCCAGCATCTGCGTCGCCGTGATCACCGGCTTGCGCCAGGCGGCAGCGCGGCGGATGACATGCTTCTGAATGATCGGAACTTTCTCCGGCGGCATCTCCACGCCGAGATCACCGCGCGCCACCATCACCGCATCGGAGATCTCCAGAATCTCTTCCAGATGTTCAATCGCCTGCGGCTTCTCCAGCTTCGCGACTACCCACACGTCGGCGCGCGCCAGACGAATCTTTTCGCGCACAGCCTGCACGTCGGCCGCTGTGCGAATGAATGACACGGCGATGATGTCGACGCCATGGGCAAGGCCAAATTCAAGATCCTTCTCGTCTTTTTCCGTGAGCGACGGAACACTGACAATGGTTCCCGGCAGATTGATGCCTTTATGCTCGCCGAGCATGCCGCCGTTGACCACGTCGCATTCCACGTCATCGCCCTGAATCGAACGAACACGCAGTTCGATCAGTCCGTCCGAAAGCAGGATGCGCGCCCCAGGTTGAACTTCGCGGCCCAGAGTCTTAAAGGTTGTCGAGAGTACGGTTGATGTGCCAGCGATGTCACGCGGAGTGATAGTGATGCGCGAACCAGCTTTCAGAGCGACTGGCGTGCGGTATTTGAGACGTCCTGTACGGATCTTGGGACCTTGCAGGTCCTGCAGAATGCAAATTGGTTTGTTTTCTGCCGTCGCGATCTCGCGGATGGTCGCAATCAAGCGCGCCTTTTCTTCCTGGGTTCCGTGTGAGAAGTTCAGTCGTGCAACATCCATGCCGCTGCGAATCAGGTCGCGGATCATGGATGCGGAGCTGCTCGAGGGGCCGAGGGTACAGACAATCTTGGCTTTGCGTTTCAATGTAGCGGGCGGCGTGACGAGGGGAGAAGCTGTCATTGAGTTCAGGGATCATTTTTATCCTAAATCATTTCGGAAAGCATGGAGGTCGTAGGATCTGCGGGAGTACGCAAGAAAATCGATTGAGAAGAGGTAAAGCAAAACACGACACGGATCACGCGGATGTGACGGATCACCACGGACGAAGAAAGACCTGATAAAGAAATCTGTCCGATCCGTAACATCCGTGAAATCCGTGTCGTGTTTTTTCTCAAGGCAGCACAGCAGCTCTGATCGACATCTCATGACTTTGCGCAGGTGTTCACCTTGCCTGCCGATCCACGGGCCCTATGTCTGAACTTGCTGTTGGTCAACTTATTCTCTTCGTACTCATCATTCTTGCTTCCGCTCATCTTTTTGGCAGTTTGTTCGCGCGCTTACGGCAACCGCGCGTGATCGGCGAGATTTTAGGCGGGCTGCTGGTTGGGCCGTCTCTCTTGAAGCTGCAAGCCGGTACAAACAGCGCGCTCTCGCGTCCGGCTCTCGATGTCCTCTACTGGATCGGGCTCCTGATGCTGATGTTTCTCTCCGGCGCCGAGACGCAGGGACTCTTTCGTCGTGAAGAACGCAAGCCTGTGGCGTGGATTGGCATTGTTGGTACCGGCTTGCCATTCATCATCGCCTTGCTGCTGAGCATGCGTTTGAAACTCGATTCCCTAATGGGAACGGCGCAGAATCGGTTCGCGCTGGTGCTGGTGATCGGAATC
>DATEMI010000659.1:0-2204 GCA_035275665.1 Terriglobales bacterium
CGGCCGGAAGAGAAATTCAAGCTCACCAGGGTTGGTTTGCGGAACGGGAGGCAAGCTAGCTGGGTTGAACTTAGCAGTGATGTTCAGGGGCGCGTAGGTTGTGTTCGCCACAACCCCATCGTTCAAGGTCTTCCGCCAGAGTTTTTCAAAATCGCCGGTAGGATTTGCCGCTTTCAGCAGATTCCGCAGGACCTCGTAACTGCCGATTCCGGGCTTGTCTGTGAACGCTGCCAAAACCTCGTGCGCGGAATGCGTATGGTAGAGCGGAGCAATCAGGGGTTGAATAACGGCGACGGTGCCGTCGAACGAGCGCGCATCGCCCCAGCTTTCCAGGTAATGGGATTCCGCCACATGCCACACGCAGTATTCGGAAGTCTCGTTGAAATGAGAGCTTAGATGAATGCTGTGTCCGACTTTGCGTAGTTTCGATGCGAAATCGAAGTCGTGCGGCGCGTCATAAACTGGATTGCTGCTGAGAATCAGGAGCGTGCTGACCTTGCCCGCATCAATATCGGTGCAGAGATCGCGGAGCGATTCCAGATTGTTGACAGGCGCAGCTTCGACCGGCTCGGTGTAATACACGGTGTTGCCGGAATTACCGAGCGTCGCATTGATGGAGTGAACCAGTGCGTGTATCTCGGCAGGTTGCTGCTCGCCGGCGACCACGAGCGACCGGCGTTGATTTTTCTGCAGATCTCTTACGACAACGTCCAGCCATTTCTCTGCTTCCGGCGAGAGCGATCCGCTGCCACCCAAGCCTAACTTCGCCGCAAGAGCGCGTGCGAAATGCTCGATTTCAATGAAGCGAAGCGGTAGCCGGTGGTCCGCGCTCGAGCCAGTCACCGAAGGAGTGGGCTCGACAACATACAAACGGTTCATCTCACTGCCGGCGCGATCGACCTCAGCAAATTCGTCAAGCTTGCGGCGGCGGTAAAACTCCTTCATGTACCGAACATGGCCGGGTCCACTGGCGAGAAAATCAGAATCGAGCGACAGAATGACTTCCGCTTTTTCCGGGCGAAGTACGGTGTTTACGTAGCGGCCAAACGCAAGCTTGGCGCCATCACGCCCGCCGTCGCTGCCTGCAGGCTCCCACTGATGCCATTTCGCCTGCGGATAAAGCTTCAGCAAATTCAGCAGTTGGTCTGCAATTGTGGGCGATGCGACCGCCCCGGTCAGAATGCGGAAGCCTGCACCGTTCGTGGACTTGAGTTCCGCAGCGATCGCCTGAGCAGCATCCAGGAAGGCGGACCAAGTGCTGATCTCGCCCGCGAACGTCACGGTCTGTGCGCGATCGGGATCGTACAGATTCAGAATCGAGGCTTGCGTAATTGCATCGGTGGCGCCAAGGCTGGCCGGGTGATCGGGATTGCCTTCGATCTTGGTGGGGCGTCCTTCGTGGCTCTCCACGAGGATTCCGACAGCGTCCGCGCCGAAGGGCATCGCCGTTGCGAAGAACAGCGGCTTGCCGAGAACCATGCCGTCAGGCTGCTTCACGTACGGCACGATCTTGGTTTGTTCGTTGCTCTTGCAGCCAGCAAGCCCCGCAAATGCCAGAGAGGCGGCCATCAGCTTCAGGAAGTCGCGTCGATCAACGGCCTCGTCCCATTCCGAAGCTTGCCGCGGGAACTCGCGATGCAGCAACGCCTCAAAATGCGGGTCTTCCGCGAGCTCTTCGATTGTGCGCCAATACTGGGGTCCGCTCTTGTATCGCAGCTTCTCGCGCACCGCAGCCAAATCCAGGGGACGCTCGCGCAGGGTCAAATCCTCGGGCTGCTCGCCTTCATGCGAATCATCGTGCTTTTCGTGTTGACGCATGGAACCGTCAGTTTCGTGGTCGCTCATACCGTCCGTTATCGATGACACGTGGAGCAGCTCTGGAGCTGCCCTACGCTTGGAATGTTATACTCCGCCGCCAACCGCTTCCCGATTTCCGCCTGGTTCGACGGAGCCTTCCAATCCATATTGAAGACCTGATCGTGCGGCCGCAAAACCGCTTCGGGATTGCGATGGCAGTCCAGGCACCAGTGCATCAGCAGAGAACCTGCTTGAAAAACCAAGGGCATCTGGTTGACCTGCCCGTGGCAGGAAGAGCAGCCCACGCCCTTATTAACGTGAATGCTGTGATTAAAATAAACGTAATCTGCCAGGCGATGCACGCGAACCCACTCAATCGATTTATCGGTTCGATAGCTTTCGCGCAC
>DATEMI010000660.1:0-19702 GCA_035275665.1 Terriglobales bacterium
GCGAAAAAGAAATCGGCGGCAAAGAAATCCGCGGCTGCTCCGACGAAAAAGACAGCAGCCAAGAAGAAGAGCAAGGCGAAGAAGTAGTCTTCGCTCTCCCGCGCGAGCGGGATGAGGAGAGAGTTTAGATATGGCTCAAGCAACTGGAAGCGAAGCACGCAAGACCGATTCGCACCGCAACGAGAAGATTGGCTACGTCCGCTCCACCAAGATGGCGAAAACCATCATTGTGGAAGTTGTGATGAAAAAATCTCACGCGAAGTACAAGCGAGTGATCGCCAAGTCGAACAAGTTCTACGCGCATGATGAGCAAAACACCGCTCGCACCGGAGATGTGGTGCGCATCGTCGAAACTCGCCCACTGTCGAAACTGAAGCGCTGGCGTTTGGCCGAAGTCATTCAGCGCGCGGCGATCGTTCCGGGCGAGGAGAAGCTGGAGCAGGCGAGCTAGCTGCTAATTGCTGGCGAGGAGAAATGTTATGGCTGTCATGATGCGAAGCATGTTGGAAGTCGCCGATAACTCCGGCGCGCGCAAGCTGCAGATGATCCTGCCTCTGGGCGGATCGAGCGGACTGCGAGCCGGACTGGGCGACGTCATCACTGCCGCGGTCAAAGAAGCGTCACCGGATGGCACGGCAAAGAAGGGCACGGTCGTGAAGGCGGTTGTAGTGCGCATGCGCAAAGAATCGCGGCGACGGGACGGAACTTACATTCGCTTCGACCAGAATGCCGCAGTGCTGATCAACGATGCCGGCGAGCCTGTAGGAACCCGCGTTTTTGGTCCCGTAGCGCGCGAGCTGCGCGAGAAGAGGTTTTTGAAGATCGTTTCGCTGGCGCCAGAAGTTCTTTAAAACAGTTTCGAGTTTCAGGTTTCGAGTTTCGGCAAAGCCTGATCCTCAGCTTCAACGTGAGCAATTGGCTTTGCCGAAACTTGAAACTGGAAACCCGAAACAGGTTTTACAACCATGATGCAAAAAACATACGACATTCGCCGCAACGACCAGGTCAAGGTCATTGCCGGCCGCGATAAAGGCAAGGAAGGACGCGTGCTTCGCGTGTTTCCCGATACGGGACGCGTGCTCGTCGAGCACGTAATGATTGCGAAGAAGAACGTCCGGCCGAATCCGCAGAAGAACATCAAGGGCGGCATTGCCGAGCAGGAGAGCCCGATCGACATTTCCAACGTGAAACTCATCTGCCCGAGCTGCGGCCCGGTGCGCGTTGCCCATGAACGTCAGGGCGACAAGAACGTGCGCGTCTGCAAAGAATGCAGAACCACACTGGAGAAGAGTTAGTCATGGCATCCAGGTTGCGTCAAAAATTTCATAAAGATATTGCTCCGTCGCTGCAAAAAGAGCTGGAGCTGAAGAACCCGATGGCCGTCCCGCGCCTGCATAAGATCGTTGTGAACATGGGTGTGGGTGAGGCGACGCAGAACGCGAAGGTCCTCGATCCCGCTGTTGCTGAATTGGGACAGATCACCGGACAGAAGCCGGTCGTGACCAAGGCGAAGAAGTCGATTGCGGCCTTCAAGGTCCGCGAAGGCCAGCCCATTGGCGCAATGGTTACTCTCCGCGGCGAACGAGCTTACGAGTTCCTCGATCGGCTGATCAACGTCGTGCTGCCGCGCGTGCGCGACTTCCGCGGCGTGTCGACGAAATCGTTCGACGGACGCGGCAACTATACGCTCGGGTTGCGCGATCAGTTGATCTTCCCGGAGATCGACTACGCCAAGGTCGACAAGCTCAAAGGCATGAATGTCACGATTGTGACAACCGCGAAGAACGACAACGAAGCGCGCGCGCTGCTGCGCAGCTTCGGCATGCCGTTCCGCGCTGCGTAATGGTGAGTCAGTACCGCTCGCGGTAGCGGGTGTGTCAGGCTGCAGTTGGTTCAAAAGTGAGTTAACAAACAGTTTCTAAGGATTGCATGACTATCGCAAAAAGAGTTAAGGACGAAAAGATCGAGGACAAGTTCAAGCAGGCGCGCGACAAAAAAGTCGAGAGGCCGAAGTTTTCGACGCGCCGGCATAACCGCTGCAAGCTTTGCGGACGTCCGCGCGCTTACCTGCGCAAGTTCGGGATCTGCCGCTTGTGCTTCCGCGGCCTGGCGCTGCGGGGAGAAATTCCCGGCATCGCAAAGTCGTCCTGGTAAGGGAAGCAGTCAGCACTCAGCATTCAGCATTCAGCCTGCGAGTGTCTGAGTTGATCAGGCTGAATGCTGAGCGCTGATTGCTGAGTGCTCATCGCAGTACCGTTTCGGAACTGGTTCCCCGGCACGCCGGGGCTAACGCGAAACGTTGAAGAGGAGATAAGAATGAGTTTCACTGATCCGGTCGCAGATTTGTTGACCCGTATCCGTAACGCGATCAATGCCCGCCAGCAGAAGCTGGACGTTCCCGCTTCCAAGCTGAAGACGGAGATCGCCCGCATCCTCAAAGAGGAAGGCTACCTGTCCAACTACAAGGCCACGGAAGAAAACGGACGAAAACTGCTGCGGCTCTACATCAAGTACGGTTCGAACAACGACGCTGCCATCACTAATCTCGCGCGTGTGTCGCGTCCGGGTTGCCGCGTCTATGTTGGTCACAGCGAGATCCCGCGTGTTCTGGGAGGCCTCGGAATCAGCATTTTGACGACGCCGAAAGGCGTTATGACGGGACGCCAGGCGCGCAAGAGCGGCGTAGGTGGCGAGATACTGTGCGAAGTATGGTAGAGACGCGGCATGCCGCATCTCTACATGCACGTGTTGAAGAGTAACGGTCGTGGACTTCCGCTGATGCGGGACGACTCACCGAAAGGGGATTTATGTCGAGAATTGGAAAAAAGCCGATTGCCGTGCCCAGTGGAGTGAAAGTCAACATCCAGGGCAACGTGGTTTCGGTGCAAGGCCCCAAGGGCAAGTTGGACACACCGGTTCCGGGCGGAATCAAGCTCGAGCAGAAAGACGGGCATCTTGTGGCGACGCGCGAGAACGATTCGCAGTCGGCGTTGCATGGACTGGCTCGCGCGCTGGTCTTCAACGCCGTCGAAGGCGTGACCAATGGCTGGAAGAAGGAACTAGAGATCGTGGGCATCGGATATCGCGTGGAATTGAAAGGCAAGGGAACCGTGGTGTTCACTTTGGGATACTCGCATCCGATTGAGTTTCCGCTGCCCACCGGAATCGACGTTGCAGTCGATCCCAAGCAGACGCGCCTGACGATCAGCGGCATCGACCGCCAGAAGGTGGGACAGGTTGCCGCCGACATGCGCGCGCTGCGTCCGCCGGATCCTTACAAGAACAAAGGCGTGCGCTACGCTGGCGAGCGGTTGAAGAAGAAGGTTGGGAAAACAGGAGCGAAGTAAGTTATAGGCCTGTCGTTCCGAACGAAGTGAGGAATCCGTACCTCACCCAGACTCTCTGGTTCGGTAGGGATTCCTCCCTTCGGTCGGAATGACAAGCAGATGAAATTTCATCGCGGCGCAGTGAGCGCTGCGAAGGAAAGGGATTCGACGGCGGCAAAGCTGTTGAACTAAGAATCATGATTCCTCAGATTTCAAAAGACCAAGTACGGCGGCGGGTACATACTCGCATTCGCAAAAAGATGCAGGGAAGCGACGATCGTCCGCGGTTGAATGTATATCGCTCGCTTAATCACATTTACGCGCAGGTGATCGACGACTCGAAAGGCGTGACCGTCGTTTCTGCCTCAACTGCCTCCGGAAAGAGAGAGTCGAAGGGCAAGAAGCGTACCGGCGGCAACGTGGCCTCGGCGAAAGAAATTGGCAAGCTGATCGCCCAGCGCGCGCAGGAAAAAGGCGTGAAGCAGGTGGTCTTCGATCGCGGCGGATATCTCTATCACGGACGCATCAAAGCCCTGGCCGACGCGGCTCGCGAAGCAGGATTGGAGTTTTAATCAACATGGCAGCAACTGCAAAGAAGAGAATTGACGCCGGTCAGTTTCAACTGAAAGATCAGGTCGTCGCCATCAATCGTGTGACCAAGGTGGTCAAGGGCGGTAAGAACCTGTCGTTCGCGGCGCTGGTCGTGGTCGGCGATCCCTCTGCGGGTGTGGTCGGTTACGGCTCCGGCAAAGCCAAGGAAGTTCCGCAGGCGATCCGCAAGGGCATCGAGTCGGCGAAGAAAAACCTGATCAAGGTGAACCTTACGCAGACTACCGTGCCGCACATCGTCTTGGGCCGCTTCGGCTCCGGACAAGTTCTGCTCAAGCCCGCTCCGGAAGGAACCGGCGTAATCGCCGGCGGCGCGGTTCGCGCAGTCATGACCTCCGTTGGCGTGCAGAATGTGCTCACGAAATCGCTGGGCACGGCGAATCCGCACAACGTGATCAAGGCCACCTTCGACGCGCTCGCCAAGCTGCGAGACCGCGGGGAAGTGGCCGCGCTTCGCGGCAAGACCGCGCAGGAGCTGTAATCCATGGCAGAGAAAAAGACAACAAGCGCGGCAGCGAAGGGCACGGTTCGCATCCGCTGGGTGCGTTCGTACATCGCCTCGCCGGTGAAGCACAAGAAGATCGTGAAAGGCCTGGGCTTCACGCGATTGAATCAGGTAGTCGAGCGCGAGGATACGCCCTCGATCCGTGGCATGGTGAAAAAGGTTCCGCACCTGCTAGAGTTTGTGCAGTAGTGCTCTGTTTTGTCGTTCCGAACGAAGTGAGGAATCCCTACTAAGCCGAAAATGCTTGGTGGTAGTAGGGATTCCTCACTACGCTCGGAACGACAACAGGACGCTCGGAATGACAACAGGAAAATGTAATGAATCTTTCCAACTTACGCGCCCCTAAGAAGGCGAATTCGAACAAGAAGCGCGTCGGACGCGGTATGGGATCGGGCATGGGCAAGACCTCGACCCGCGGACACAAAGGACAGCGCTCGCGCTCCGGATCGCGCATGATGCGCGGCTTTGAGGGCGGCCAGATGCCGCTCCATCGCCGTCTGCCCAAGCGCGGATTCACCAACATCTTCAGGACCGAGTACACCATCCTCAACCTCGACCGGATTGCCGAACTCGGCGAAGCCGACGTGACGCTCGAGTCGCTGGTGAAAGCCGGGCTCGCGAAAGATGGCGCTCTGGTGAAAGTCCTGGGCGATGGCGAGCTGAAGAAGAAAGTGAATGTGCAGGCGCACAAGTTCTCCAAGTCAGCGCAGGAGAAGATCACCAAAGCCGGCGGCAAGGCAGAAGTCATCGGCGCAGCTTAAGGATGTTGGATTCACCATGTTTGAGAAGTTAGCGAATATCTTCCGCGTGCCCGATCTGCGGACGCGCGTTCTGTTCACCGCGGGCATTCTGGCGGTCTATCGTCTCGGCGGTCACATTCCCACTCCGGGAATCAATGGCGATCTGCTGGCGCAGTTCTTCGATCAGCAGCGCGGTACTGTTCTCGGCTTCGTCGATCTGTTCAGCGGCGGCAACCTGCGCAAGCTCACCGTCTTCGCCCTCGGCATCATGCCGTACATCACGGCGTCGATCATTCTGCAGTTGCTCACGGTCGTCTACGAGCCCCTGGCCAAACTGCAGAAAGAAGGCGAGTTGGGACGAAAGAAAATTACGCAGTGGACTCGCTACCTCACCGTGGTTCTCGGTCTGCTGCAGTCGCTGGGGATCGCCATTACGCTGCAGAAGAGCTCGGTGTCCGGCGGTGTTCAATACGTAGTGAATCCCGGCATGGGATTCATCGCTCTTACGGTGCTCACTCTTACGGCCGGGACGGCGTTTGTTATGTGGCTGGGCGAGCAGATTACCGAGCGCGGCATCGGCAACGGAATGTCCCTGCTGATCTTTGCCGGTATCGTCGTCGGCCTGCCGCGCGGCGTGGCTGACCTCTATGAGAAAGCCCGCACTGACGCCTGGGGCGGCTTCACCGTTCCTGCCATGGTTCTGCTGATCGTGGTAATGATCGTCGTTGTCGCCTTCATCGTCTTCGTGGAACGCAGCGAGCGGCGCATTCCCGTGCAGTACGCCAAGCGTATCGTCGGACGCAAGATGATGGGCGGGCAGAGCACCTATATGCCCTTCCGCGTAAATGCCGGAGGCGTGATGCCGGTCATCTTTGCGGCCTCGATCCTAAGCGCTCCGCTCTTTCTGGCTCCGTACTTCAAGAATGCGCGCGGTATAGGGTGGATGTTCGACGCCCTGCGCGGCGGCGAGCCGCTCTACGAGCTGCTCTACATCATCGGCATTATCTTCTTCGCGTACTTCTATGTGTCGATCATCTTTGATCCGGCGCGCGTGGCTGACGATATGCGTCGATACGGTGGATTTATCCCCGGCATTCGTCCTGGCAAGCGCACGCAGGAGTACGTAAACGACATCCTTACGCGCCTGACGCTGGTAGGCGGTATTTACCTGTGCATTGTCTCGATCATCCCGCAGTGGATGATCGGTGGCATCCACCTCAATCACCTGCCGGGCTTCATGGGGAACTTCTTTGAGCGTTTCCCGGCCTGGTTTACGAACGGGTTAGGTGTGAACTTCTATTTCGGTGGAACGTCATTGCTGATCGTCGTCGGGGTAGCCATGGACACGGTCAACCAGATCGAAGCGCAGTTGGTGATGCGTCACTACGAGGGCTTTACCCCGCGCAGCGGCCGTATTCGTGGACGAAGATGGTAAGAGGCTTTCGGCTTTCGGCCACCGGCCTTCCGCCTGAGCACGGAAGTCTTAAGGGGCAGGGCCCGATTGAACAGTTTGGTCTTAAGCCGGAAGCCGATAGCCGGAAGCCGGTAGCTTGGTTGAGAGCTTTGCGGGCGGTAGGTTACAATCAAAGACTGCAACGGCTCTCCGTACGTCGTTCTTGTATCGCCGACGGCAGTCCGCCGCGGCGGGTTCATCTCACGGCTAATGGTTCCGATGCCGTTCTCCGACGAGGAAACGAGCCTGTGCGGAATCCTGTGTTTTTTGAGAGCGTGGCCTGATGGCCATCATGTGCAAGTCGCCGGCTGAGATTGAGAAGATGCGCCGCAGTGGGCGCATGGTACGCCAAGTACTCGACGCCACCGTGGCGGCAGTAAAGCCGGGCATCAGCACGATGGATTTGGAATCCGTGGCCGCGGCCAAGATCGAGGAGCTTGGTGCGAAGCCGGCATTCAAGGGCTATTACGATTATCCTTGCGTGCTCTGCACCTCGGTGAATCAGGAGATCGTGCACGGCATTCCTTCCGCCAAGCGCATGCTCAAGGAAGGCGACATAGTTTCGATCGATTGCGGAGTAGTGCTCGACGGCTACTATGCCGATTCGGCGGTGACGGTTCCGGTGGGAAATCATCTGAAGCCGGAGATCAAAAAGCTGCTCGACGTAACGAAAGCTTCGCTGGAGCGTGCGATTCAGACGGCGCGGATCGGCAGCACGGTAGGTGACGTTGGCGCGAGCGTGCAGGAGATGGTCGAGGCCAACGGTTTCAGCGTTGTGCGCGAGTTCGTCGGACACGGAATTGGAACCAGGCTGCACGAAGAGCCGCAGGTTCCCAATTACGGAACGCGCGGACACGGTCCTCGATTGCGCGAAGGCATGGTGCTCGCAATCGAGCCCATGGTGAATGTCGGCAGGCCGGACACGCGGCTGCTCGACAACAAGTGGACAGCCGTCACTGTGGACGGGAGCCTGAGCGCGCATTTCGAGCACTCGGTGGCTGTCACCAAAGATGGGCCGGTAGTTTTAACGGCATAGGGAATTTCAAGCTGCTGACGGAAAGCCGGCAGCTAAGGAACTGATTGAGCAAAGAAGACGCGATTGAAGTAATGGCGGTGGTTTTGGAGCCGCTGCCCAATGCAATGTTCCGGGTCGAGTTGGAGAACAAGCATCAGGTTCTCGCCCATGTCTCCGGACGTATGCGCAAGAATTTCATCAAGATCCTGCCCGGTGACCGCGTAGCTGTAGAGCTCTCGCCGTACGATTTGAACCGTGGCCGGATTGTGTATAGGTACAAGTAGAGCTCCTAAGCTGCTGAGCTTCTAAGCTTCTTAGGCAGCAGTTTGGAGAGGAACAAAAGGGGATTTAGCGTAGCAGCTCAGAAGCTGAGCAGCTTGGCAGCTTGTTTATGAAGGTCAGAGCATCAGTCAAGAAGATTTGCGATAAGTGCAAGATCATCCACCGCCGCGGAGTGGTGCGCGTGATCTGCGAAAACTCAAAGCACAAGCAGCGTCAAGGATAGGAGCTGCCAGCTGCCAGCTACCAGCTGCCAGTTGGATTTGTGCAGAACTTAAACTTCTGGTTTGTGGAGCACCCGCAAAGCAGAGGTCTTGAATGTAAAGCTGGCGGCTGGTAGCTGGCAGCTAGAGGCTAACTCATGGCACGCATTGCAGGCGTCGATCTTCCGCGCAACAAGCACGTGAACATCGCGCTCACTTACATCTACGGCATCGGCAATCCGCGTTCGGCGCGCATTCTCGCGACCGCCAAAGTGGAAGCCGACAAAAAAGTCCAGGATCTCAACGAAGACGAGGTCAATCGCATCCGTCAGGTGATCGAGGCAGAAGGCAACGTCGAAGGCGATCTGCGTAAGGACACTTCGATGCACATCAAGCGGCTCATCGAAATCGGTTCCTATCGCGGATTCCGCCATCGCCGCAACCTCCCGGTGCGCGGACAGCGCACGCACACCAACGCGCGTACGCGCAAAGGTCCGCGTAAGGGCACGGTAGCGAACAAGAAGAAAGCGGCGGCGAAGACATAACCATGGCAAAACCGGCAGCAGCAGCAGGCGGCGCGGCAGCGCCCGAAAAGAAAACAGGCAAGAAGAAGCAGTTCAAGAAAAAAGAACGCAAGAATGTCCCGTTTGGGCTGGCGCATATCCAGGCTTCGTTCAACAACACAATCATCACGATTACCGACAATGAAGGTAAGGTGGTGTCGTGGAAAAGCTCCGGCTCGCTCGGCTTCCGCGGTTCCCGAAAAGGGACTCCGTTCGCCGCGCAGCAGGCTGCGATGAACGCCGCCAACCAGGCGCGCGATCATGGCATGCGCTCGGTGGACGTTCGCGTAAGCGGTCCCGGATCGGGACGCGAATCGGCAATCCGCGCTCTCGCAGCCGCTGGAATCGAAGTGCGCATGATCCGCGACGTTACGCCGATTCCGCACAACGGATGCCGGCCGCCGAAGCGGAGACGAGTGTAGCGTTCGCCTTACGGTTTGCCGTAAGGCTTGTCATTCCGAACGCAGTGAGGAATCCCTACTGCTACGAAAAGGTATGGGCATAGTAGGGACTCGTCGCTGCGCTCGGAATGACAGCAAAGAAGAATGACAGCAAAGGACACTGATCGGGACGAAGGGCAATGCCGCCTGTAAACCGATCGCAACAACCCCGAGGTTTGGAGAAACAATGGCACGTTATAAAGGACCAGTTTGCCGCCTTTGCCGACGCGAAGGCATGAAACTTTTTCTCAAGGGCCCGAAATGCTTCAGCGATAAATGCCCCGTCGAGAAGCGTAACTTCGCTCCCGGACAGCATGGGAAAGACCGCAAAGCCAAGATTGTTGGCTATGGTCTCCAACTCCGCGAGAAGCAGAAGGCCAAGCGCATCTACTTCACGCTCGAAAAACAGTTCCGCAACTACTTTGAGAAAGCCGCACGCGCCAAGGGCGTGACCGGCGCCAAGCTGCTCGAGCAGCTCGAGCGTCGTCTCGACAACGTTGTTTACCGCCTTGGCTTCGCAATTTCGCGGCGCCAGGCTCGCCAGCTTGTCCGTCACGGGCACGTTGCCGTGAACGGACGCAAGGTGAACATTCCTTCGTATCAGGTCGCAGTCGGCGAAGAGATCGTCGTGCGCGATAACAGCAAGAAGATGACCGTGCTGGAGATCGCGAAAGAATTCACCAGCCATCAGCCGGCAGTGAACTGGCTCGAAGTCGATCGCGATAACTACAAGGGAAGAGTCACGGCTCTCCCGAAACGGGAAGACATCAATTTGCCGGTCAACGAGCAATTGATCGTCGAATTGTATTCGAAGTAAGCCGGGAGTTAACACGAAGGGCACAAAGGTTTACGAATTTCACGAAGCTCCGTGACCTTGACGTTTACTTCGTGGCCTTCGTGTTAACCCCGGTTGTAGACAAAACCAAAACTCGAAAGGGAAACACGGCGTGGCCGTCGCAAAATGCTTCGCGACGTATTAGCCGCGCAGGAAACTTCAGCTCACTGAATTAACAGAAAAGGACAATGAACATGCTCTGGAAGGGATTTCAAAAACCGAAGCGGCTTGCCGCTGACACCGACACGCTCACCGATAAGTACGGCAAGTTCTACGCACAGCCGTTCGAGAGGGGATTCGGAACCACCATTGGAAACGCGCTGCGTCGCGTTCTGCTCTCCTCGATTGAAGGCGCGGCCATTACCGCCGTCCGCATCGAGGGCGTTCTGCACGAGTTTCAGTCGATTCCCGGCGTCGTCGAAGACGCGACCGACATCATCCTGAATCTCAAGCAGATTCCATTCAAGCTAAACAGCGACAATCCCAAGGCGATCTACCTGAAGACCGACCAACCAGGCGTGATCACCTCCGGCATGATCGAAGCCGACGGCGATGTCGAGATCCTCGACAAGGACGTCTACATCGCCACAGTGAGCGAAGGCGGTAAGGTTGACATGGAGATGCGTCTCAAGCGCGGACGCGGCTATGTCTCTGCCGACAAGAATTTTGACGAAGACCTCGGTTTGGGCTTCATTCCGATCGATTCTGTGCACTCGCCGGTGCGCAAGTGCAACTACACCGTCGAAGCCGCGCGTCTCGGACAGATCACGGATTATGACAAGCTCACGCTCGAAGTCTGGACTAACGGCGCAGTAGCTCCGGCCGACGCGATCGGCCTCTCGGCGAAGCTGGTGAAGGACCACATGAACATCTTCATCAACTTCGAGGAAGAGCTTGAAACCGAAGGCGCCGACGACCGCAAGCCCGAGATTCGCAACGAGAATCTCAATCGTTCGGTCGAAGAACTGGAGCTTTCGGTCCGCAGCTACAACTGCCTGAAGAACGCGAACATTCAGACGATCGGTGAGCTGGTACAGAAGTCCGAAGCCGAGATGCTGAAGACCAAGAACTTCGGACGCAAGTCGCTGAACGAGATCAAAGAGATCCTCGCGCAGATGGGCCTGAGCCTGGGTATGAAGATCGACGAGCACGGAAACGCCGTGCCCGGCCCGACCAGCCAGGCTCCAGCCGCGGTTCTCGCTGGAACGTATCGCACGCCGGAAGACGACCTCGAAGACGACGAGCCGGCAGGAACATTTTAAGAACGCTACCGGCTGCCAGCTATCGGCCAAGCTTTTTGCCGGAAGCCGATAGCCGGTGGCCGGAAGCCTTGTTGTGAGTGCAGCGCCGCGTGCGTTGCCAAAAATTCCGTTTAGGACACACCCATGCGTCACCTGAAAGCAATCTGGAAGCTAGGACGTAATACCAGCCATCGGCGCGCTCTGCTGCGCAACCTGGTGAGCTCGCTCATTCTCGAAGAGCGCGTCGAAACAACTGTCGCGAAGGCGAAAGCCATGCGTCCTCACGTGGAAAAGATGATCACCTTCGGCAAGCGCGGAGATGTCGCTGCTCGCCGCTCGGCAGCGTCATTCCTCACCTCGCGCGAGGCAGTTGATCGACTCTTCGCCGAAGTAGCTCCGCGCTACGGTGATCGCAACGGGGGATATCTCCGCATCATCCGCACCGGTTTCCGCAAAGGCGACGGAGGCGAGAAAGCCTTCATCGAACTGATCGGTTCGGAGAAGATTCTCGACGAGCGTCGCGAAAAACGCGCTGAGCTTCGCGCGAAGCGCCGCGAGGAGATGGAAAAGGCCATGCAGGAACAGCAGGCCAACGTCGAAGCCAGCGGTGGCCCAGCCGCAGGCGAAGGCGAGAAGAAGTCCGAGTAAGCTTCAATCGACTAAATTTCAAAAGCGCGGATTCATTCCGCGCTTTTTCTTTGCTCTGCATTTGTTTGTGACTCATTCGTGTCGCAGCGCTACCATCGGATCCGTTTGTGCAGCTCGGCGCGCGGGTATGGTGCAAGCTGACACTCCGGCGCCAAGGACGACGATTGTTATGGTCGCAAAGGTCCACGGATCCATAGTTGAAATGCCCCACAGCTGACTTGCCAGGACCCTGGTGAGTGCGAAACTGACCGCGAGGCCGAAGCCGATTCCGGTCGTAACGAGCACAATCCCGTTCCGCAGGATCATCTGAATGATGTCGGCAACCCGAGCGCCGAGAGCCATCCGAATGGCAATATTTCGAGTTTGAAGCATGACTGTGTACGACGCCACACTGAACACGCCTGCTATGACCAATATGAGCCCAATTCCCGCCAGTGGAACGAAGATATCAATTCCGAATCTTGGAGCTGAATAGGTGAGCCGCTCAAACGTCTCCTGCAGTGGCTCGAATTGAGCAAAGACGACGGTGGGATCGAGTTTCCAGATCTGGCGCTGAATCGTCGGCATCAGTGATCGCGGGCTTATGTTGGTACGGATCAGGATCACCGACCCGGAAAACTCGTATGGTACGTATGCCATGGGTCGTACGGGCTGTCGGGGTCCGTCATAGTTCTTCACATCGTTCACAAGGCCAACAATGCGATAGGTCTTCGTCGTTTGCTGCGAGCTTGCGCGCATCGCTCTTGCTTCGAACAGTCGGCCGATGGGATCGGAATCAGCAAAAAAGTGTTGCGCAAATGTCTGATTGATTACCGCGGCCTGAGGAGTCGATTTTGCTTGGTCATCTGAGAGCCATTGTCCCCGCAGCACGCGCAAGCGAAGCGTATTTAAAAGGCTTTCACTACATGGCTCGAATCCTCCTTCCTCCGTATGTCCGGATTCCGGAACGGTAATCTCGCTTCCTCCTCCTCCGTTGTAGCCGGGTAGGGAATAGTTCACTGCAACATCATCAACGCCGGGCAGAGCTTTGATGTTGCGGAGTATGGAATCAAGCAATGCTTTTTGCTGTTCAGGATTTTTTCGTGCTCCATGAGAGCCAAACGCGGCAAAGATCAGCCGTTTCGGATTGAAGCCGAGATCAACGTGCGTCAGTCGCAGGAAACTTCGCATCATGAGTCCTGTCCCGATCAACAGGACGAACGACAGAGAAACCTCACTTATCACCAGCGCAGAACGAAATCTCCTGGGCCGCCTTGCGTCGCTTCCACCACTGCCCATTCCCGCCATTCGGGTATTCAAGTCACCTGATGCTGCGTGGAAAGCAGGCGCCAGTCCGCACAGGAATGTGCTGATCGCAGTCACTGCCAGCGCGAAGAGCAGCACCACAGGATTAAGACCGATTACAGCCTCTCCGCCGACGCTGAGTCCCTTTTGCGGAATGATTGCCGACGCCGCCTTCATACCAAAGTAAGCAAACAAACATCCCAGCGCACAGGCCAGCGACGCCAGGATGAAACTTTCGGTTAGAAGCTGGCGGATCAATCGCATTCGTGTCGCACCCAGTGAGCAGCGGATCGCAATCTCCTTCTGCCTTGCTGTGGTGCGGACCAAAAGCAAATTTGCCACGTTGATACACGCAATCAAGAGCAGCATTACGACGCCGGCGAACAGGATGCGCAGCATCTGCCTGAGTCCGTAATCGGATCCCCCTGCTCCGCCGATTCCGTAAGGTCCTAAGAGAAAATCTTCGGCAGATTGGAGGCCGACCGGAGCGTGCTTCGGAAACTGATCGGGTTTTGCTTCAGCCAGGCGCTTGACTATGAGATCAAGCTCGGCGGAGGCGGCGGCGAGAGAGACTCCGCGTTTCAGCCGCACCATCATCTGACCCGACGGTTTCTGACCCGTCGTGCGATCCGGCCCAAACAGCGTCCAAATCTGGGTAAGTGCGCCATACGCCTGAAAGCGCGGAGGCATGATTCCGATCAGAGTGCTTGGCTTGCCGTCCAAGGCAAACGTCTTTCCCAAAATGGTCGGATCAGCATTGAATTCCTTAATCCATGTCTTGTAGCTGATTGCGAAAACCGGTGAGGCTGACGGACTTTCATCTGCGGGACCTATGTTCCTTCCCAGAAAAGGAGGCACGCCATAAAAATCAAAGGCGTTGCCGGTAACGGGAGCATCGTAGAGCTGATGCGTACCTCCACCATCGGTCAAAAGTGCAATCCCGCGGCCATAGCCCACCACGTCCTCGAAAACGTGGTTCTGGGCGCGGATGGAGTCAATGCAGGAGAGGGAACATATCAGCGGCTCGACGCCACCGGTCACAGGCACGGCCAGTCTCTGTGCATCGCGGGCTGCAAATGCATTGAAGAGCAGGTTGTAGAAGACGCTGAAACCAACGGTGGAAGCGGCAATGCCGATAGCCAGAGTAATTAGGGAAACGCAAAATACCAGACGATGGTTCAGCAGAATGCGAACGCCGTATCGCACATCTTGAAGAAAATCGTGCAACTCTCACTCCCAAATGACGAGCGACAGGCCATCATTATGCTCTGTCCCAGCACATCCTGAACGGTATCGACTTGGAGTCTTGCAGTTCTTTGATTCGTGCCCTGGATGCAGGAAGTTTCCTTGGAGGCTTCCGGCAACGAGTCGCCATCACTGCTACATCATTGGCTGTCCGAACCGCAACGGGAAAGAACGAAGCGACGAATTCCTGGACGTTGGCGCTGCAGTCGAATGAGAGGAAGGATCCGCTGCCGTTCTGAATCTCTAACTTCCAGCCGCAGCTACTCGCGGAGACTCCGGCTGCCATGGTTGCAAACGTGGAATCCATCTGCGTACGTTGCGGCAATATTCGCGGTAGTCACCGTCGAACTTCCGTCGCAGCGTCGGTTCTTCGTACAGCAGGATGAACAAATTAACTCCAACCACGATTGCGACTGCGTACCACAATAGAGTGATCGAGAATTCCGAAAACAGAATTGCGCACCCTGCGAGGAACAAGCCAGTTCCCACATACATGGGATTTCGAACAAAGCGATAGGGTCCACTCACAACCAGTCGGCGCGGAGCGTCGAACGGAGCAGGTGTTCCTCTGCCTCTGCCTACGAAATGTATGAAGCATGAGAGGGCAATGGCAGCACCGACAGAAAGTGGGAGCAAACCAAGCCAGCGTAATGGACTCACCGAAGGTAGCTGCAACGAAGTATGCAGGCGGATCCAGCGCGGAACCAACCAGAGCCACACCGTCATGAAGCCGCCGATGTAAATGAGACTTCGCGCCGCCACAAAGAGTCTTTGTCCCACCTCTGCCTCCCCGATTGGTCGCAAGTATAGACCTCAATAACGCGATCGGGGACTCAGGCGGCAGCTACTCGGAGTTCTTTCGGGATCGTCCGCCAAAGCCTGAGGGCAACCAAGGCAAAGCTCAGAAACACGATCCCGCCACACACATCAAGTGCGACGTCCCAACCCGAAGAGGTTCGGCTCGGATCGAAGGCTTGGTGCCATTCATCCAGGATCGCCGTGATCAAAGTCATGTTTACTGCCAGCAGTGTGCAACGAATACGAATCGAGCGTAAGGCCCTCGGAGCGGAGGAGCTTTCAGAGGAAGAACGGAGAATCCGTGAGCGCGAAACCAGCGTATGGAACCAGGCGCGAAACATAAGCAGGCATAGAATTCCATAGCCGGTGAAGTGTCCGGTCTTGCGAAGAATGTGATGCAGCTCCTGAAATGCGGACAATGAGATACGAACGTGAAGCACCCGCAGTAGTTTCCAAAGCCATCCTCCGGTCACGTTCGATGACAAGCCATACGACTCTATGGCAATGATTCCCAGCCACACAATGACAGGAATCCAGAAGCGGAAATTGCGGGTGATGATTTTCAAGCGGCGTTACTCGAGCCGGTAATTGGGAGCTTCGCGCGTGATGATCACGTCGTGCACGTGGCTCTCGCGCAGTCCGGCGCCGCTGATGCGCACAAAGCGCGCCTTCTGTTGCAATTCGGGAATCGTGCTGCAGCCGCAGTATCCCATTCCGGAACGCAATCCACCCACCAGTTGAAGGACCATATTCGAGAGCGGCCCGCGATAAGGTACGCGTCCTTCGATGCCCTCGGGCACGAGCTTGGCCAGGCGATTCTGGTTGCTGTTTTCCAGCATGTCGCCGGCGGAGCAGGCAAAATCATCATCACCGCCTTGGAAGTATCGCTCGCTGGAGCCCTGTGCCATCGCGGCTAGCGATCCCATGCCGCGATATGCCTTGAACGATCGGCCCTGGTAGAGAATCGTCTCACCCGGGCTTTCATCGACCCCTGCGAAGAGTGATCCAACCATCACGGAACTGGCTCCCGCGGCGATCGCTTTCGAGATATCGCCTGAATATTTAATGCCGCCGTCTGCAATGATGGGCACGCCAGCATCTTTCGCAGCGCGCGAAGCCTCCGCGATCGCATAGATTTGTGGCACGCCGGCGCCGGTTACGATTCGTGTGGTGCAGATCGAGCCGGGTCCGATTCCCACTTTTACGGCATCGACTCCCGCCTTGATCAAAGCGCACGCACCGTCGAAGGTGCCGACATTGCCGGCGAGCAGATCGACTTCCGGCAGCTTGCTCTTGATTTCTCGCACTGCATCGAGAACTCGCGTTGTGTGGCCGTGCGCGCTGTCGATCGCGATCGCATCGACTTTGTAGCGCGCCATCTCCTGCGCGCGTTCCAAAAAGTCGCCGGTTGCGCCGATTGCAGCGCCCACTCGCAACCGTCCCTGCGTGTCTTTCGCAGCGTTGGGATATTTCAATTTCTTCTGGATGTCTTTTACGGTGATCAGCCCTTTGAGGTTCTGCTTGTCATCGACCACCAGCAGCTTCTCAACTCGATGCTTGTGCAGAATCTGCTCGGCTTCTTCGAGGGTCGTCCCGACCGGAACGGTGATGAGATTTTCCTTAGTCATCACTTTCGACACAGGAATGTCAGTGCGCGTCTCAAATCGCAGATCGCGATTTGTGAGAATGCCGACGAGCTTCTTGTTTTTCGTGACGGGCACGCCGGAGATCTTGTATTTACGCATTACATCGAGCGCGTCGGAGATCTTCGCGTCAGGCGAGATGGTGACAGGATCGACGATCATTCCGCTTTCTGAACGCTTTACCTTGTCGACTTCGGCGGCTTGCTGCTCGATCGTCAGGTTGCGATGCACGATCCCGATTCCGCCCTGCTGCGCAATCGCAATCGCCAGGCGCGATTCGGTTACAGTGTCCATCGCGGAGCTGATGATCGGGATATTCAGATTGATGTTGCGAGAGAGCCGCGTCTGCGTATTCGCCAGCGCGGGAACTACATCAGAATGTGCCGGCAGGAGAAGAACATCATCAAAGGTAAGGGCCTCAGGGACGGGAAAATGAATCATTCAATTCTCACTTGCTTTTCTTTCATTGTAGCGTGACTGACTGCATCGGATAGCAAACCAAAAAAGCTTTTCAACACGAAGGACACGAAGGGCACGGAGCACAGAGTTTCCTTTGTTTACTTCGCGGCCTTCGTGTTCACCCCCGGTGGTTTGCTGTTGTGAACTGGCGTCGCGGATAGGCGAAATGAATGACGAGCGCGACCGCCGCGAGCACCACAAAGATGAACCAGCTGCCTTCCGGACCGACCGTTCCTCCGGTGATCCATGCCGGCCCGTAGAATTTTGCACTCAGCAAATGCTCTGGAGAGACGAAGCCGCTGTCGTTCACTCCGTATAGGAAAGTCTCGGAGTAGTCCCACATGAAATGGAATCCGATTGCCCACAACAAACTTCCCGTTCGCCAGACGGAAAAGCAGATCATCAGCCCGAAGAAAACCACGGCGATAATTCCCGCCACGGCTTCGCCGCCGTTGCTCAAATGTGCGGCAGCAAACAGCAAAGACAGCACGATTGCCGCCGGCCAGAATCCGATTCCATCCGCGAGCGTGTAGAGCGCGTATCCGCGAAAGCAGATTTCCTCGAAGAGTGCGACTTCAAACAGAAACGAAAATGCATTGAGCACCGAGGCGATTGCCAGCGACGAGCCATGCATGTACTGCGCGCCAAAGTCGAAATGGTGCGCAACCTTCATCCCTTCCAGCATCAGCGTGAGCGCCAGCCATCCGATGAGCGCGCCGAAGAAGAAGTGAGGTCCCCATTTTCGATCCGTAAGACCGTAGGACCAAGCGGATCGCCGTTCGAATTTAGCCATAAACGCGTTGCCGCCGAGAATCGCGGCTACGATCAGGAGCTTTGTCACATCTGGAGCGATATCGGACGGCAGCCGGTGTCGAATGGGGGCGGAGATCGCCAGGAGGAAGATGCCGAAAACAATACAGATTCCGATCCAGCTCAGGAGCCGCCACCCGGCCCGCAATCCATGTTGGTTGAAGAAAACAGTATTGCGCTGGAGCACGGGTGTACTTCCCGGTCCGGGTGAGGTCAAGGAATCATTCTCAGGTTCTTGCAGAGGCATCTCCTGAGTACGGATGCATTCAGGTTTAGGGAAGTGTACATGCCTGAGCATGCAGCTCCGTCAGAATCGTGCTGTCTGGCCCAGACTTCAGCCTGGCAATCGGCACGAGGCCGCTCAAAATGCTTAACGAATTCGCTTGACTTTCGCCCCGTTTTGTCATAGCACGGAAGTATGGCAATGATGCGCCAGATGCGGAACCTCAGAAACGCAAAGCTTGAGCTCCGGCCAGAGAGCTGCCTGACCCGTGCGTCAGCTCTGGGCGGCGAGTGTCTCACTTCTAAGGTGCTCGTCTCATTGGGGTTACCCCAGAAAAACTTGGGGTAACGCCGTGGAAAAATCGGCGTTACCCCGTGGAAATTCCGGCGTTACCCCGTGGAAAACTCGGCGTAGCCCCACACTTAAAAACGAGGGAAAGGAGGCCCTCAATCAGTTCTTTTCCAGCCGCAAGCTCAACATTTTCGCTGGTTCGTGGATTTCTGAAGGTGTGCTTGCCTTTCAGTTTGCATTAGATGGAACGAAAAAAGAGCAACATCGGTCTGCTGCCGGGAGAGAGTCAGTGCCCACAAATCGCTTTCTAACACGAATTCCTCACCCCACAATCGAGAGTCCGAAATGAGCGCTTGCGCCCTCAAGAGCAGCCTTGAACCGAATCCCGAAAAGCCGATCGCCGAGACTCTGAGGTGGTTTGTAAATCGCTCAGACACGGCGTATCATCAGATTTTGGCGTGTTCACCTCGAACCGGTCTGTAGCTCAACTGTGAGTTGCGGCTGGCGACGGGGCCCCGAAGGGGGTGGCTAGGCTTCCAACTTCATCAGCTTTGCGGTGAAGAAATCGTTTGGCGAAGCAAACCAGTGGGCGATAGCCCACTTTTTATTTGTGGACAGAGTTTGGTGGATTTTTGGGCTAGCAGACCATGCCATTTGACGAAGCCCATGTGCGCGATATCGCCGAGCGCGTCGCCGCCTCCTCGGGATTGGAGGTCGTCGATCTCGAGTTTCACGGCGGCGGCAAGGGACGTACGCTACGGGTCTTTATAGAAAAAAACGCAGAGGGACGCCATGCGCTGGAGCAGCAACTGGCGGCCACGGCCGAATCAGGCGAGAAGGTTCCGTCCCCGGGGAGTTGGGACCAGTTAGCCGGCGTGACACACGAAGACTGCGCTAACTACAGTCGCGAATTGGGAACCATTCTCGACGTGGAAGACGCGGTGCCGGGTGCAGGTTATCTGCTCGAAGTCTCATCGCCTGGACTTGATCGCAAGCTGGTAAAAGCGGCAGATTTCGAGCGCTTCAGCGGCAGCAGAGTCAAAATCATGACTCGCGAGCCGGTGAAAGGAAATAGACATTTTGACGGGCGTC
>DATEMI010000661.1:0-24729 GCA_035275665.1 Terriglobales bacterium
CGACGGAAGCGCCTACACCGCTTCCGCAAATCAGAAGAGCGCGCGATACCGTGCCATCAAGAATGCTTCTACCGACCGCTTCAGCGTAGTCGGGATAATCGACTGGATCAGTATTGTTGGTGCCAAGATCGAGCACTTCATGGCCTGCATCGCGGAGGAATTTCACGATTTCCTGCTTGAGCGGGAATCCTGCGTGGTCAGCGCCGATGCTGAGCTTCATGCTCCCCTCGCTGCTTTCATCGAGAGCAGATCCTTAGCGATGCCAATGATCGCCTCAGGCGTGAAGCCAAATTTTTTCTGCAGCTCCTTGAGCGGAGCAGAGGCGCCGAAGGTCTTCATGCCAATGCGCGCTCCCGGATTGCGCACGTACTGCGCCCAGCCGTAGGTTGAAGCCTGTTCAACTGAAATTCTGCTCTGGACGGCCGCAGGAAGCACACTTTCTTTATAGTCCTCGCTCTGGTGCTCGAACAATTCCCAGGACGGCATGCTGACCACGCGTACATTCACTCCCTCAGAAATGAGCTTCTCGTAGGCTTCCACGCAGAGCTGCACCTCGCTGCCCGTACCGATCAGGATCAGATCAGGAGTGGCCTTGGGATCGCCGCAGAGAACGTAAGCGCCGCGCGCAACTCCGGACGCTGGAGCGTACCTGGTGCGGTCGAGCGTGGCGCAGGCCTGGCGAGAGAGGATCAGAGCTACCGGTTCGGAAGTCAGACGCATGAAGACGCGCCATGCTTCTGCGACTTCGTTTGCGTCCGCCGGGCGGAAGGTGATCAGGCCAGGTATAGCCCGTAGAGAGGCGAGATGCTCGATCGGCTGATGTGTTGGGCCGTCTTCGCCGACGCCTATCGAGTCATGGGTAAAGATATCGATGACCGGCAGTTCCATAATGGCACTCAGCCGAATCGAGGTGCGGGCGTAGTCACTGAAGATGAGAAACTGCGAACCGAACGGACGAAGTTTGGAAACGGAGAGCCCGTTCAGGATTGCGTGCATGGCATGCTCGCGAATGCCGAAATGCAGATTTCGTCCGAGGTAATTTTCGGCGCTGAAGTCGCCTGCGCCGTCGAAGGTCAGGCGCGTTTTCGTGGATGGAGCGAGATCGGCAGCTCCTCCGATAAGCCACGGTACGTTTTTCGCGATGGCATTGAGAACTTTGCCTGAGGAGTCGCGTCCGGCAATTCCTTTTGGGTCAGCAGGGAATGAGGGGATGTCTTTGTCCCAGCCTTCGGGAAGCTGGCGCCGCTGCATCTTCGAGAGATGATCGGCAAGTTCAGGATATTTCGCCTTGTATAGCGAGAACTTCTGCAGCCATGCCGAACGCAGCTCGGCCCCACGCTTTCCGATTCCCGACTTGAAATGGTTGACAGCATCGTCAGGTACCAGAAACTTTGCATCTTCCGGCCAGCCGTAATTGCGCTTGGTGAGGCGAATCTCGTTTTCGCCGAGCGGTTCGCCGTGGGCGCCGCTGGTGTCCTGCTTGTTGGGCGCACCGTACGCGATGTGGCTATCGACGATGATCAACGTAGGACGGTCGGTGGTGCGATGGAAGCTGTTGAAGGCGCGCTCGAGCATGTCGAGATCGTTGGCGTCGCCGACGCGGGTCACGTTCCAGCCGTAACCCATGAAACGCGTGGCCACGTCTTCGCTGAATGCAAGGGAAGTATTGCCTTCGATGGTGATGTGGTTGTTGTCGTAGATCCAGCAGAGGTTCGAGAGCTCAAGATGACCGACGAGTGACGCCGCTTCGCTCGAAATGCCTTCCATCATGCAGCCGTCGCCCGCGAGCGCGTAGACACGGTAGTTGAACATCTCGAACTCAGGACGATTGAAGTATGCGGCCTGCCACTTGCCGGCAATCGCCATCCCAACGCTCGTCGCTACACCCTGCCCAAGAGGGCCGGTGGTGGTCTCGACGCCTGAAGTCCAGCGATATTCCGGATGTCCCGGGCACTTGCTGTCGAGCTGGCGAAAGCGCTTGATGTCGTCGAGCGTGACGCTCAGCTTGCCTACTTGCTCGTAATTGGCGTCGACTGCTTTTACTCCGGTAAGGTGCAGGACGGAATAGAGCAGCATCGAAGCATGACCGGCGGAGAGGACGAAGCGGTCTCGATTAGGCCAGATGCAGTCTTCCGGATCGAAGCGCAACAGGCGGTTCCAGAGCGTGTAAACGACGGGAGCCATTGCCATCGGAGTGCCGGGATGTCCGGAGTTCGCCTGCTGCACGGCATCCATGCTCAGCGTGCGGATGGTGTTTACGCAGAGCTGGTCGAGCTGTTTAGTGTCCACGAAATTCCCTGGTGTTTCCCTGTTCGATTTTTCGAATCACGAGACAGACAACAATAAGTCCTTTTTCAATGCTGACTTAGACCGTGAAATTCCCTAAATTCACTGTTAATTCCCTGCCTTCGAGCTAAATTTGCGGAATTTGGGCAGATTGCAATGATTTCTTCCATCCCTTCGAAATTCTTCCCTGTATTTTTCCTTGTTTTCCTGCTTTGCAGGTTCGAGCGGCTGCGGAACTCAGCCACTCGTTGAGATTTCTTCTACGTCGAAAATGTTTCAGCAAATCAACTGCGCCAGCGCAAGGTGACTGGCCCGCTCATTGGGTGCTCGAACGGCAAACCTGTCTTCTTTGACCGCACGTACGCAGCCTTCAACTGGAAATACCACTTGCCGAGGCGATCTGCGTCATCAATCAGCATTAAAGGTGGGTTGAAGCGGAGACCCTCCGCCTGCAGCTCCATCGTGCCCTGGTCCTGGCGTATGAATTTTCGCGCAAAGACATTGAAGATCGGTTTCACTAGTGGAACCCAAGAAAAGATGTTCCAGGCTGCGCAGAAGTCCAGACGGCAATGGTTCTGGTCGATGGGAGTTACAACCGCACGATTCACGACCCAGTGATCGCCAATGCGAATCTGCTCGACGCGGATGTTGGGCAGCGTGAACTCGATCGAGGTGGTGATAGCGTCACCATAGAAGCGTAATAACTTGTATGCGCCGCTGTTCGCGCTGGGCGTGTGCGTGCGAATGCGGAAGCCGTAGGGAATCGGCTCGAATGTCTTCTGCTTTTCGTGGATGCTGCGCCGTGTGCGCCACCACCAGGATTGATGAACGAACGGACCATGCGCCGGATCCATCAAGCCAATCACGCCATGATCGACATTGCAGGGCAGCTCGGCGGAGAGATGCGAGATCTTGTATTTCTTGCTGGGCAGCGGCAGTTCGGGAACTGCCGGCGGATTCAGCTCCGAGCTGCGCGATTCCGCCATGAAGACCCAAACGTATCCATCACGCTCTTCGCAGGGATAGTACGTCGCATGAATCTTCTCCGGTCTGATGCGCGAGTCAGCCGTGAGGGACGGAATCTCCATGCACATGCCGGAATGTACGTTAAATTTCCACCCGTGATAGCAGCATTCGAGGTTCTCGCCTTCCACGCGTCCGCAGGAGAGAGGAATACCTCGATGCGGACAAATGTCCTTCATGGCGAAGGCGCGGCCCTTGGCATCGCGTCCGACAACCACCGGTAAACCGAGCAGGATTGTTTTGAGCAGCTTGCGTCCGCGCAGTTCCCGACTCAAAAGTGGGGGATACCAGAAATCAGAGAGCATAAGTCCTGCGGAGGACGATTGTTCGCCCACGGGAGCAGCTTGGCGCTCTTCAACTTGAATACCGGAATCCACCAACTTTATTAGGCAATAGGTGCCAGGGAATACGCAACTGGGCTCCGCTATGCAGGAAGTGTAACGAGTTGAACTGGCGCCGCACCATCCAGAAACGCTAGGACCTGGAGAGTAAAGCGGTTTTGAGAGGTGGTGTCTGTTTCCTCGAATCGCGAAGCCAAATTCAAACGCAACCAAGGTAACTATCGCCGCTCTGCGAGCGCCTTACAACGCGGAACAGCGTGAGATAATCCAAATTAGCCCTGCTTAGAGGTACTTAGACTCTTGAAATTCCGACTTTTTCTTGTCTGTGCCCTGGCGTTCACGCTGGGCTGCTCAGCCCAATCCGCCAAGGAAACTGACACAGCGGGGGTGAATCGCAGAATCGCGCAAAAGGTTCGCAGCACATTTCAGCTTCCACCTTCGCTTGACGTTTCCGTTGGGAAGCGCGGCCCGAGCGAAATACCCGGGTACGATATGGTTCCGGTGACGCTCTCGAGCGGCGGTCGTAGCAGTACACATCAGTTCCTCATTTCCAAAGACGATAAGACTCTGATTGAGTGGGAGAAGCTCGACATAAGTAAAGATCTAATGGACACGATCAACACGCAAGGACGTCCCGAAAGAGGAAACAAGGACGCCAAAGTGACTATCGTCAACTACGACGACTTCGAGTGTCCGTTCTGCTCGCGCATGCATCAGACACTTTTTCCCGATCTGATGAAGACCTATGGCAGCCAGGTAAAGATCATCTACAAGGACTACCCGCTGGTTGAGATTCATCCCTGGGCTATGCATGCGGCTGTGGATGCCAATTGCCTTGCCGTTCAGAATGGCGACGCCTACTGGGAGTTTGCCGATTACATCCACGCCAATCAAAAGGAAATTAATGGCGAGAAGCGTGATATTGACCAGGAATATGGCCGCATAGACCAACTCACGCGTGATCTCGGCACCAAGCACGGTCTCGACGCACCGCGTCTTGATGCTTGCATTAAGAAGCAGGATGACAGTGTGGTACGTGCCTCCATGGCGGAAGGGGATCAGCTCGGCATCGATTCAACTCCGACGATGTTCGTCAATGGCGAGCGCATCGCCGGAGCTGCGTCGGAAGATGCATTGCGCTCGATAATCGACCGCGCTCTGAAAGACGCAGGCGAAAATCCACCACCGTTGCCCAAGAGTTCGGCTTCGCAGTCAATGGCTCCAGCCACCTCGGGACAAAGCGGCCCGCAGACGGCGAACAGTCAGCGTCCGCATTGACAGCGAAATACCAAGATTCTCTAGTTCTCACTAAACCTCTGAAGGCGACGAAATGCGGGCGGGCGCGCCTGGGTTCTACGCCGTACTGTACAATCCGTTCGTCCGTCCCATCGCACACGCTCTTGGGAGCTCTTGTTTGAATTCGGTTCGCGCTCATTTTTTCCCAACTTTGCTGCTGGCTCTCTGCGCGTGCTTGAGTGGTTGCTCGAGCGGGAGTCATGGCTCAGATGTAATGGCCAAAGTTAACGGCCATGCCATTAGCCGTGCAGAGGTCGAGAAGTATTACGAAAATCAATCGGCTGGGGCTCCGCAGAAACCAACCGGCGAGCAAGAAGAGAGCCTGCGCCTGAATATCCTGAAGCAGCTCATCGATCAGGAAATCATGATGCAGCGCGCGGAGAAGCTCAATCTGGTCGCCACCGATGATGAAGTCGATCGCAAGCTGAACGAACTCAAGGCACCGTACACGCAGGAACAGTTTGAGCAGAAGATGAAAGACAGCCACATGACGCTCGACGACCTCAAACGTGACTTGCGCCGAAATCTCACGATCGACAAAGTTCTGAATAAAGAGATCACATCGAAAATCAACATCACAGACAAGGAAATCACCGACTTCTACAACCAGAACAAGGCACAGTTCAATCTGATCGAGCCGCGTTATCACCTTGCGCAGATCGTTGTCAGTTCGCAGCCGGCACAGCAGGTCAGCAATCTGAAGAACGACAAGGCGCAGAACGAAGCCGAGGCGCGCAAGAAGATCCAGATGATCGAGAATCGTCTGGAGAGCGGCGACGATTTCGCACAGGTGGCGATGAATTATTCCGAGCAGCCCGACACCGCTGGGAACGGCGGCGATATGGGCATGATCTCGGAATCGCAACTGCGCACGAATCCGGAAATCTACACAGCCGTTTCCAAATTGAAACCGGGGGAGATCAGTCATCCATTACCTGTGATGGATCCGAACACGAAGAAGGTGATCGGATACAGCATCGTTCGTCTTATCTCTAAAGAGCCGGCCGGACAGCGTGAGCTGAACGATCCGCGGGTGCAGCAATTCGTTCGCGAACAACTTCGCGACAGCCGTGAGCAACTCCTCAAATCGGCCTATTACGACGTGGTGCACAACGAGTCGAAAATCGAGAACTACTACGCCGAAGAATTGCTGAAGAATGTGAAGTGAGCTGGAAACCGCGAACACCAACGTCACGAGGCCAAGAGAGGAGGTCACAGAGAACGTCTCCTTGTGACCTCTTGTGCTGCTTTCGTGACCTTCGTTTCGCGTTCCGATTTTGATCCGATGATCCGTTTTGGAATCCTTGGCTTCGGGCTTCATGCTGTGCGTCGTCTCATGCCGGGATTTGCTGACGCGAAGCACTGCACGGTTACAGGTCTGTGGCGGCGCGATGCGCATAAGGCGCAGGAATCCATTCGCCAATATCCAAAATTTCCGCTTAAGAGTTACGAAACACCCGAAGCGCTTTGCGCCTCGCCGGAGGTCGATGCGATCTTCGTCGCCTCGCCCGATGCCTTGCACGCGGAACACGTACTCACAGCTATTTGTCACTGCAAACCCGTGCTCTGCGAAAAACCAATGGCGATGAATGCGCGAGAAGCCGAGCAGATGGTGGAGGCCGCTGAAAAATCCGGAGTGCTGCTTGGCATAGCGCAGAACTTTCGTTTTGGGCCGAGCGTCAATCGCATCCGCGAGAGCATTTCTACGGGAACTTTCGGCAGACCTTTACTCGCGCGCTCCGAGTTCCACTACTTCATGCGCCAGCACCCGCGCAAATGGCTGAAGGATCCAAGCTTGGCTTGTGGTGGCCCAGTCGGAGATGTTGCTGTGCACTGCATCGATGCGCTGCGCTACATCTTGCGAGACGAAGTCAGTTCCGTGTTTGGGAAAGCGCTCTACGATCAGGAATCTGGAGCCGTCGAAGCCGCTGCGACATTGCTGCTTGAATTCAAGAAGGGAACCGTCGCCGACGTGACCGTCTCGACGCGAGCGGAATATCGCACGCCGCTCTGGATCACCTGTGAAGGCGGAATGGTGGGAGCTGAAGATGCGCTCACTGTGGACAATCCGGTGGATGTTCGAACAAAAACTATTGGAGGCGACTTGAAGAGTGAGCGTGTTCTAAACGATCGGACCTACTCCGATCAGGTTGACACCTTTGCTCTAGCAATTGAGAAGGACGCGCCATTTCCAATTCCTGGCCGCGAAGGGTTGATCAACCAGCGCATTCTCGACGCAGCGTACGAAAGTATCAGGACAGGTCAACGAGTGCAGGTTTAGCAACAGCGCTTCCGGACTCCTCCCGCCTTACACTGATTTCAGATGAAATCTGTCATCGTTGGCACCGCCGGACACATCGATCATGGAAAGACGACACTGGTAAAAGCTCTTACCGGCATCGATGCCGACCGGCTCGAAGAAGAGAAGCGGCGCGGAATCACCATAGATCTCGGCTTTGCCAATCTGGAGCTCGCCTCCGACCCAGGCGAAAAGCTGCGGCTAGGATTCGTCGATGTGCCCGGCCACGAGCGTTTTGTGCGCAACATGCTGGCCGGTGTGGGCGGCATTGACGTCGTACTCTTCGTCGTCGCTGCGGACGAAGGAGTGAAGCCGCAAACGCGCGAACACTTTGAGATCTGCCGCCTACTCAGCATTCCGCGCGGAATCGTAGCTCTCACAAAGTCTGACGCCGTTGACGAGGACACACTCGAAGTTGTTCGGCTCGAAATTGAAGAGTTTCTACGCGGATCGTTCCTCGATTCTGCGCGTACGCCGATTGTGCCCGTAAGCGCGGTTCGCGGCGATGGAATCGAGCAACTGAAACGGGATCTCGCGCGCGTAGCCTCTGAGGTCAGTGCCAAGGATTCGACTACGCTCACACGACTTCCGATTGACCGCGCGTTCGTAATGAAAGGATTCGGAACAGTAGTTACGGGCACTCTGATCGGTGGCACGATTCGGCGCGACGATGAGCTCCAGCTGCATCCCGCGAGAAAACGCGTGCGAACCCGTGGGATCCAGGTCCACGGAGCCGCTACTGATCAGGCGCGAGCCGGAGAGCGCACAGCGATTAATCTGGCCAGCGTAACCACAGAAGACCTTTCGCGCGGGATGATGCTGAGTCAAGTCGGAACACTGGAAGCTACGCGCAGCATCGATGTCCGATTGCAGTTATTGGCGGGCGCGAAGCCGCTCCAACATTTGACGCGTGTACATCTGCACTGCTTTGCATCGGAAACGGTTGCACAGGTTCGTTTTTTAGACATCAAGGAACTACAGCCCGGTCAAAGTGCCTTGGCGCAACTCCGTCCCGCGGATCCTTTGGTCGTTATCCCCGGAGACAGATTTATAGTTCGCCAGTTCTCGCCGGTCGTCACAATTGGAGGAGGAGTTGTCCTGGATTCCTTCCCAATTCGGCGCAGCGCCAAGCGCGCAACGGACGCCGCCGCGTTCCTCTACTCAATCGAAAACGCTGAACCCGCCGAGGCACTGATGCTGCGAGTCGAACGACGGGACACGGAAGGATTGCGGCGCTCAGACGCTGTGAAGGAATTGGGCCGTACTCCGGCTTCAGTTGAGAAAGATATAGCGAGGCTTCTTGAAAGTGGCCGCATCTTTTCAGCAGGCGAGCTGCTGGTCGCGAAATCAGCGGCTCTAAAGGCTACAAAAGAACTTCTCGCCTTGCTGGTGGAATTCCACAAAGCAAATCCGCTGGTCGGTGGCATTACCCAGGAGACTTTGCGTGAGCGGCTGGGTTTTGGCGAGCAATTGTTCACATTCTTCATCACCCAGCTCACTTCAGGCAAGAAGATCGAAGTACAAGGCGAGCAGATCAGGCTTGCAGGGCGAGGGGTTACGATGAGCGTCGAAGAGGAACGTGCGCGCAAGATCATCGAACAGGCATTTTCCTCCGCCGGGTTGAAAGTCCCACTTCTCAAAGACGTTCTCGCGTCGCTGTCGATTGACCGTGCACGCAGTCAGAAGATCATGACTTTGCTTTTGCGCGAAGGTGTATTGGTAAAGCTCGCGGACGAGCTTGTTTTCCATCGCACCGCGCTGGAGCAGTTACGCCACATGGTCGCAGAGGAGAAAACTAAGACGCCAAGGATTGACGTTGGGAGATTTAAAGATTTGGTCGGCGTTACCCGAAAACACGCTATTCCACTTCTTGAGTATCTTGATCGCGAGCGGGTCACGCGCCGTGTCGGAGACCTTCGGGAAATACTCTAAGCCGTCGTGCCACGCAGCCCGGCATGCAGGTTGCGCGCTGCTCTCAGGTGATTTAAGTTCGAGCAGTGGAGCATATCTGCCATCGCTGCGGAGCTATCCTGAGTGACGGAGCTGCATTTTGCAACCAGTGCGGAGCTCCGCAGGTTCGCGTTCCCGAGACGTTCATCACTCCGTCCTCGGCTGAAAACGCAGCCGAGCCTTCCGTGAGCGGCGGATTCACATCCTCCTCAGCAGGAACGGTAAATTGGACGCAGGCGAGGAAGGCCGCTGCAACCGCAGGGCTGATCATGTTGTTCGGCGCACTGATTCCGCCGCTGAGCATGGTCCTGCCGGTCCTCGGCGGATGGATCTCTGTAACTCTGTATCGGCGTCGCACCGCCGCTCCGCTCGTAGCTGCGGCAACCGGCGCCAAGCTTGGCGCGCTAGCTGGGCTTATTGGATTTATCTACGTTGGCCTGTTGGTATCGATTGCATTTTCAATCGAAGTCTATGGGCTGAATAACGGCGACCAACTCAGGGGGCTGCTGAAGGCGCGAATCGAGCAGGCCGCCGTTTCCAATCCTTCCGGAGCACAAGCGGTGACGCAAATGCTTCAAAGTCCGGACGGGCTTACTACCCTGATCATCAGCATCTTGTTTGTGACGCTCGTTCTCTTTCTGCTGCTCTCGTGCGCCGGTGGAATATTCGGTGCTACATTCGGTCGACACCGGATGCGGTAACACGTCAAGCCACCAACTCTTTCACTGCCTTCCACGGTTTCTTCTGAGATTCCGCTACTGCAGAGTACGTGAGATGTCCTTCAAACGTATTCACACCTTCGCGGATTCCCGGATCGGATTTGATTGCCCCTTGCGCGCCCATATTGGCGAGTTTCAGCACATAAGGGAAAGTCGCATTTGTTAGTGCCAGCGTGGATGTGTGGGGCACAGCGCCAGGCATGTTAGTGACGCAGTAGTGAACTACTCCGTCTACCGTGTACGCCGGATTGCTGTGAGTGGTAGGTTTGGCGGTCTCGATGCAACCGCCCTGGTCGATGGCAACGTCGACGATCACAGCCCCGCGTTTCATGTGGCTTACCATCTCGCGTGTTACCAATTTGGGAGCAGCGGCTCCGGGAATGAGAACGCCGCCAATCACCAAATCAGCTTGCTCGCATGATTTACCGATTGTGTACGAATTCGAAGCCAATGTGCGAACGCGTCCATTGAAGATGTCGTCGAGCTCGCGCAGGCGGTTCAGGTTGATGTCGATGATGGTGGTGTCTGCGCCCATACCCAGTGCGATCTTTGCGGCATTGATCCCGACAATGCCGCCGCCGATGATCGTAACCTTCGCCGGCGCAACCCCGGGGACACCGCCGAGCAGAATGCCGCGCCCGCCTTTTTCGTGCTCCAAGTAGCTGGCCCCTACCTGGATCGACATGCGTCCAGCGACCTCTGACATCGGCGTGAGCAGGGGAAGAGTTCCAGTTCGGTCCGTCACCGTTTCATAGGCGATCCCGATGACCTTCTTCTTCAGCAGCTGATCCGTCAAAGCGGGAATAGGAGCGAGGTGCAAGTACGTGAAGAGGACCAGCCCTTCACGAAAAAAAGGGATTTCTTTTTCGATCGGCTCCTTAACCTTGACGATCATGTCAGCGCGCTTCCAAACCTCTGCTGCTGAGCTGACGATCTCTGCTCCGGCTTGCCGGTATTCGCTATCGGGCATTGAGGAGAGTTCACCCGCTTTGGTCTCAACCAGCACTTGATGCCGCGATTCAATTAGCGCCTTCACGCCAGAGGGCACTATCCCTACTCTCGCCTCGTGGTCTTTCACTTCTTTTGGCACGCCAATAATCATGTGTTCGCCTCAAAAATTCTGGAAAAGCGTTTCGACTTTCAGGTTTCGAGTTTCGGCCAAGCCAGACCTACCTACGCTTTCCGCGCATATAAGGGGCGCTCGCCGGGCGCTTTGCCGAAACCCGAAACTATAAACTTGAAACGCGTTTTTCTCATTCTCCGGTGTCGATCTGCGCACGCTGCAATCGATCGGAGTAATCCACGTAAATCGCTTTCCACTGCGTGTAAAAGTCAATTGCCCCAATGCCGCCTTCCCGATGGCCATTGCCTGTAGCTTTTGTCCCACCGAATGGCAGATGCACTTCGGCTCCTATAGTGGGAGCATTGATGTAAGTTATGCCGGTCTGAAGATCACGCATTGCTTTGAATGCGCGGTTTACATCGCGCGTGTAAACGGCGGACGAAAGTCCATACGCCACACTATTCGAAATTTCGAGCGCACTTTCGAGACTGTCGGCGGGAATCATGGAGACGACCGGGCCGAAAATTTCTTCCTGTGCAATACGCATCTTTCCATGTGCATCTCCGAAGATAGTGGGTTCGAAGAAGTAGCCGTCGTTCAGTCCGCTTGAGGTGAGTCGATCGCCTCCAGCCAGGAGCTTTGCGCCTTCACCTTTTCCAATATCAACGTACTTTCGCGTAGTCTCGATCTGCTGCTGATTGATCTGAGGACCCATATCGTTCTGTTCGTCGATGCCGGGTCCGACTTTGAGCGCTCTCGCACGCGCAACGAACTTGTCGGCGAACTGGTTATACACATCTTTCTGCACGATCACGCGACTAGCCGCAGTGCAGCGTTGCCCGGCAGTGCCGAACCCGCCCCAAAGTGCGCCGTCAATGGCGAGATCGACATTCGCATCGTTCAAAACAATAATGGCGTTCTTGCCTCCCATCTCCAGCGAGCACGGCTTGAAGCTCCGAGCAGCAACTTCACCGACAAGACGTCCTACCTCGCTCGATCCAGTGAAGGAAATGGCGCGAACATCGGGATGATCCACCATTGGAGCTCCGGCTTCAGGACCGAATCCATGAACGATGTTCACTACTCCCGGAGGCAAGCCTGCGTCCATGAGCGCGCGCACAAGGTTCACAGTCGAGAGCGGTGTATCTTCAGCAGGCTTGATGACGCAAGTATTGCCGCAGACAATCGCAGGAAAAATCTTCCAGGATGGAATCGCCATCGGGAAATTCCACGGCGTGATCATTCCAACCACGCCGAGCGGAACGCGCATTGCCATTGCGAACTTGTTGGAAAGTTCTGAAGGAACTGTGTGGCCGTCGAGACGACGTCCTTCGCCGGCCATGTAGAACGCTGTGTCGACGGCTTCTTGAACGTCGCCGCGGGTTTCTTTCAAAATCTTTCCCATTTCGCGCGTCATATCGCGGGAGTGATCTTCTTTTCGCTCCTGGAGAATCTGCGCGCAGCGGTAAATGATCTCGCCTCGGCGCGGCGCAGGCGTAAGGCGCCAACGTTCAAAGGCTTTCTTTGCAGCTTCTACCGCGTCGTTTACGTCGTCCTCGTTCGAGCGCGGGAAGATACCGACGACATCTTTCGTATTTGCGGGATTTTGGTTTTCGAAGGTTCTACCGGAGCGCGATTCGACCCACTCGCCTCCGATGAGGTTCTTATAAACTTTCGCTGTCATTGTAGATAGGTGTTCCTGGAAGACAGTGCAAAACTTCTTATCGTAACAGAAGGCGCTTTCGGAAACCGGGGGCTTACCACTTCCTCTTTTTGGCCTTCTTAGACTCCCACCACTTTGAATCCATGTGCCTGTGCAGCGATGCTCAAGCGACGGTCATGAGTCGCCATCACGAGTTCCCCATTCGAACGTTCTCGCCAAAGCAGTGCACTTGCTAAGTGAATGGCATCAAGCGTGCGAATTTCGGTCGGCATCGGCTGCGCCGCACGGGCCAAAACTAGTCCATCAACCTCGATAATATCGAGCAAATCCAGCGCCTCAAGGATCACTGCCCGCCGAACTGAGAGTTCTGCATCAGTGAGCACACGACTCAATCGCAAGCGATCAAGAGTCCGCAAAGCCTCAACCGTTGTCACGGCGCTCGAGATGCCGCGATCAATCTGCTTCCACTCCGCAAGAGAATTGGCCTGCCCAAGCACCAGCCGCAGAATCACGGAGCTATCGACATAAGCGATCAACGGTCGGCGCGCTCTTCATCTAGAAGGTCCATCACTTCGAGCTTGAGATTCAGAGGAGGAGGCAAGGCCAGGCGTTTCGGAGGCGGCGAACCAGGCGCGGGCTTGCGAATCCGCAAACCAGCCTGTTGAATTGGGATAATCTTGGCTACGGGGGTATTGCGATCAAGAACCGTCACCGTGGCACCATCGCGCACCGCACGCAGATATTCGCTTAACCGTGACTTCAGCTCAGCAATACGGACCGCCTTCATGACTACATCATAGCTAGATATAGTCATCTGATCAACAAATGAATCGAGCATCAAGCATGAAGTAGGTTGCAGCGGATTTTAGCCGAAAGCCGAGTGCCGAGTGCCGTTCGATTACTTTCGTACATCACCCTTTGATTTAAGGTTTTAGCATTCCAAAATAGGTGATTATTAAGGGTTTCGCCCATTTGATACCTGTTTTCCTTATGGTACTCTCGCTCTTGAATCCGGCCCAAAAGTCAAACAATTAAGCAACTGAGCGTGTCCCCCAAAGGCAAAGACGAAGGCTTTTTCCTGCGCTACGTAACGATTACGTATCGCAGCGTTTTTCTTGCTTGCGTCCTCCTGGTTTCGATTCTCAGTCTGATCATCTACTTCCTTTTCCCACAGCAAACAAGAGCTGTACTGAATCAGATCGCGAACCAGATTGGATCGACTGCCGCACACACTCTGGCGAAAGACGTAGGACAGCAGCAGGCGCACTTTACGAATCTCGATGGCACAGTTCGCGTCAAACGCAACAACAGCAACGTTTGGCAAAACGCCAGCTACGATTTGCCGCTCAGTAAGGGAGACGTAATTCAGACGGGTCCTGAAGGGATCGCGAAAGTTGTTTTCACCGATGGAACCAACTACACGATTAAACAGGACTCGCTGATCGTGGTCGAAGACAACTCGACGAACGAAGCCCAGCAGACCCAGGTGGCAGTGCAGGTCACCACTGGTACTGTCGATCTGGCTACGGCGACTTACTCGCAGGGATCCAGTTCTCGCGTCATCGTTGCTGGTGCTACAGCGAGTCTGGGTCCGGAAAGCGCGGCGCAGGTTCACAACGACAACATCAAGAATGATCACACTATTCTGCTGAAACAAGGTTCGGGCCAGGTCGCGCGCAACGGAGAAGTCGTTCGCCTGGGCAGCTACGAACGCATTTCGTTCAAGGCTGAAGACGTGAAAATGGCGCGCGCAAAGGAAGTCGGACCTCCCACATTGATTACTCCGGCGAACATGTCCCCAATTTTTGCGACAAAAGAGTCAGGAGATCTGGACTTCAGCTGGACGCCGATGCCCAACACACGGGCGTATCACATCCGCGTCTCAAGGAATCCTTACTTCACGCAATTGGCTGAGGATCGAACTGTTGCGCTTCCGGACTTCAAGCTCGCTTCGTTGCCGGAAGGTGCTTATTACTGGGCGGTACAGTCGATCGATCAGCAGGGCAAAGAATCGATCGAGAGCGAGCACAACAAGTTCACGATTATTGCCAAGATGGCGGCCTCGACCCTGGCGCTCACGCTCGACCCCTTCGTTCAGCACGGGCATGTGATTGAGGTGCGCGGAAAAACCGACCCGACCGCTCGCGTCATGGTCAACGGAGATGAAGTTCCGGTGATCGGCAGCGACGGCACATTCCGCTATTACACTCCACCGCTGCCGGCGGGAGAAAACGCGATTACGGTCACAGCGCAGAACGCAAAAGGCGGAGTCAGTACGCAGACGCAGAAGATCGTAGTTCAGTAGTTCGCGCACAGTTAGGGCACAGCAGTTTCGGGACGCAAGTCCCAGATGGAAGTTAAACGCAAATCTGGTGAACGCTCTTTGCGCCAGACGACAGCGGGCAGGCTAGAAGCAAAGAGCGAAAACACTTAAGGAAGAAAGAAGAAGTTCACTTCATGTCGTCGAACGGATTTCACTCACAGAACTCGCGCGTGCACAACATGCGCTCGCTGTTCAGCATGTTCTCGAGCGACCTTGCGATTGACCTCGGCACCGCCAACACTCTCGTTTATGCCAAAGGCAAGGGCATTGTAGTCAATGAGCCTTCGATCGTCGCCATCAACAAGAACACGGGGGAAGTTGAAGCCGTCGGCAAAGAAGCCAAAGAAATGCTGGGCCGTACGCCCGGCAACATCGTGGCTATTAAGCCGATGAAAGACGGCGTCATTGCCGATTTCAAGGTCACCGAGAAGATGTTGAACTACTTCATCCAGAAGGCGCACAACCGCAAGATGATGGTTCATCCACGCATCGTGATTGGCGTGCCTTCGGAAATTACTCAGGTTGAAAAGCGCGCCGTCATGGACTCGGCTTATCGCGCCAAGGCCAGCGAAGTTCATCTTGTGGAGCAGGCGATGGTCGCTGCGATCGGCGCCGGCCTTCCCATTACGGAACCCTCCGGCAACATGGTCGTCGATATCGGCGGCGGCACTACCGACATCGCGGTCATCTCGCTCTCCGGCATCGTCTATTCGCGTTCGGTGCGCATGGCGGGTAATCAGATGGACGAAGCCATCATGAATTACCTGAAACGGAAATATAACCTACTGATTGGCGAGCGCACCGCAGAGCAGATCAAGATCGAAATTGGGTCCGCCTTCCCGCTGGATAAGCCGCTGACGATGGAGATCAAAGGCCGCAACCTGATCGAGGGCGTTCCCAAAACGGCAACCGTAGACGACAGCGAAATCCGCGAGGCCCTCAGCGAGTGCGTTTCGACGATCATGAATGCGATCCGCGTCGCGCTGGAGCGTACGCCTCCCGAGCTCAGCGCCGACATAAGCGACCGCGGAATCGTTCTCACCGGCGGCGGAGCTTTGCTGAAGAACTTGGATAAACGTATCCGCGAAGAAACCGGCCTGCCGGTTTCGATCGCCGACGATCCGCTGGCCAGCGTGGTGCTCGGTACGGGCAAGATGCTCAGTGACTTCAAGCTACTGCGCAAGATTTCGATCGAGTAGTCACAATCGGGTGATCTGGCCATCGGGTCATCGGGTGAAGTGAGATCGCCCGATCAACCGATGACCAGATCACCCGATGTGCTTTGTTCGCGAGTAGTGAAATAATTTTGTAAATGGAAAATTTCTTCACAAGATACCGGAACGTCACCGTGCTGCTAGGGCTGCTGATGGCGCAGGTCGTTGTGCTCGCGTCCCAAGTGCGTCGTCCGGTTGCGGGTGCGGGGGAATCGATGTCACTCGTCCGCTTGTGGGTTGTGGAGATATTTGTCCCTGCTGAGAAGGCGTTCAACTCGATTGGTGACGGTATCGGCAGCGTTTGGCATAACTATGTCGATCTTCGTCACGTCCGAGCGCAGAATCACGACCTGCAGGAGCAGGTCGATCGTTTGCGCCTGGAACAGGTGAGTCTTGCAGAAGACGCCGGACAGGCGCGCCGCCTGCAAGCGCTGCTCGCCTTCAAGGAGAAATTCATTTCGCAAACCGTCGCCGCGCAGGTAATCGGTACCAGCGGCAGCGAGCACTCGCATTTGCTCTACATCGATAAGGGTTCGGGCGACGGGATCAAGACAGACATGGCGGTAATCACACCAAAAGGCATCGTTGGAAAAATCGCGAAAGTATTTCCGGGCACTTCGCAGGTCCTGGAAATCAACGACGCAACCGCTGGCGCTGGAGTAATGCTGGAGCGTACCCGCCTGCGGGGCGTTCTGCACGGAACTCCGTCTGGAATTCCTGAAATCCTCCATGTGATGGCCGACGAAAAGATTGAGCCCGGCGATCCGGTGGTCGCATCGGGCGGCGACCAGATCTATCCGCGCGGGCTGCCTATCGGTTTGGTTTCGACGACCACGCCCGACCCCGAAGGCGGCCCGTTCATGGTAGTCAAAGTAAAGCCTGCGGCTGACCTGGAGAGAGTGGAAGAAGTGCTCGTGATCACGAGGGTCATCGATAAATCCCCAGAAGCTCCGGAGGGGCCGAGAGCTCTACGAGCGGCCGACATTCTCGCCCAGCGACTGCCGACCATTGTCCCGCGCGCGCCCGCCAAAGGCGAGGAACCTCCGCCGACGAGCGTGTTGTATGCCAGGAAGCCGGCGAATGCGACTGCGACTCTGAGAACGCCTAAGTCTTCAAGTCCCCAGCCGGAAACTTCTCCAGTGGTTGCCGCGCAGACACCGAAACCGAAGCCCGCAGTCAAGCCGGCCGAAAGCGAAACCGTGGCGACCAAACCGGCTCAAGTAGAGCCCACGACGCTTCAATCTGTGCCTCAGCAAGCCCCGCCTGTCGCCGATCAGCCAATTTCGGAGACACCACGATAGTGACAACGATTACCTACACCTCGCGGGAGGAGATCGAGGTCCACAAATTTAGTGCCCTCGCAACCGTCGGCATCCCTCTGCTCGCGATTTTCTTTCAGGTGTACGTGTCATCGCGCTTCAGCTTCCTGAAGCTGTTCGATATTCCTCTGCTCGTAACCATCTTTTTTGCCGTATCGCGTCGCAACCAGCTTGCTGGAATGCTGACGGGCTGCGCGATTGGACTTACGCAGGATGCACTGACCCATCTTCCTATTGGCATCTATGGAATCGCGAAGACAATTGTTGGATATGGCGCATCGTCAATCGGCGTTAAGGTCGATGTCGAGAACCCGGGTTCGCGTTTCCTCATGGTGTTCTTCTTCACCTTCCTCCACGACGCGCTGTACTTCATCGTACGGCGGCAATTGTTGGCGATTCCATCCGACTGGCGAACGCTGCATGAAGCCGGAGCGGCGCTGGCGAATGGTCTTTTGGCGGTCGTCCTCTTCGCGCTGCTGGATCGAACCAAGAAACGGTAGCGTCGCGATAAACATTACTTCTCAGGCGCTCAACCTAGCTCTTCCGTAACGTACTAGGTGCGGATATAGCAATGTTCTCGCTATCGCAAGCAGTGTAGTTGGATAGAATATGAGCACGGCCCCGCACTGCGGTTCCTTCCCAAATTGAAGCTGAATTGATGTACGACCACGAAGACAAGATACCGTCAGTCAAGCTGGCCTCCGTCCAGTACATAATCCTGCTGATCATCGGTATTCTCGTTGTGCGGTTGTGGAATCTTCAGGTACGCGGCAGCGAGAAGTACTCGAACCTCGCCGAGCAGAACCGCATCCGCAAGGTTCCCATTTTGGCGCCGCGCGGCAAGATCTACGATCGTGAAGGCCGCATCCTCGTTGATAACTATCCGTCAGTCTCCGCCCTGCTGATTCGCGAGCAGCTACCGAAAGATTCCGAGGCGGACCTCAAGCAGATTGCCGCCGGCCTGCACATGACTACTGAAGAGATTCACGAGCATATGCGCCGCATGGCTGGGAGCCCGAACGCGCCATTTTTGCTGAAGGACGACATTACGCCTGACGAACAGGCGTTCATCGAAGCGCATCGCGACGAATTGCCCGAATTGGAAACGATCACGGTGCACCGCCGCTTGTATCCAAAGAACGGATTTCTTGCGCACCTGATCGGATACGTGGGAGAGGTAAGCGAACAGGATTTGAACTCGCCGCAATACGAAGCCTATCAACCCGGAGCCGTTGTCGGTAAGAGCGGTGTCGAGCAGTTTTATAACGACATCCTGATGGGCAAGGATGGTTCACGTCGCGCGCTCGTCAATAGTCACGGCAAAGAAGTCGGACGGCTCAGCACTGAACCTGCCGTTGCTGGACAAAACCTAAAGCTGACGATTGATCTTGATATTCAGATGGCGGCAGAGCAAGCCCTGGAAGGCTACAGCGGAGCTATTGTCGCTATGGACCCACATACCGGGGAAATCCTTGCGATGGTGAGCCGTCCGGCATTCGATCCGAACGCATTTTCCGTGCGCATTACGAACAAAGAGTGGAATGCGCTGGTTTCTGATCCCGAAAAACCGCTGCTGAATAAGGCGATCCAATCGCAACTCGCTCCTGGATCGGTTTTCAAGATCATCATGTCAGTCGCGGGCGCACAAGAAGGCATCGCCCAGAACATGAAGGTGTACTGCCACGGCAGCGCCGTATTCTACGGTCATCGTTTTGGCTGCTGGGTTCCGAGCGGCCACGGTGAGGTGGATTTTTCCAAAGCCATTTATCAGTCCTGCGACGTTTTTTTCTACACGCTGGCCGAGAAGCTTGGCATCGACAGAATTGCCAAGTATGCGACTGAATTGGGTATCGGGCAGAAAACTGGAATCGATCTGCCTCAAGAAGTCAGCGGTGTGATGCCCTCCGAAGAATGGAAAGCTAAGCTGTTCAAGCAGAAATGGTTCGCGGGAGAGACGATCTCAGTTGGCATCGGGCAGGGTGCGATCGCTACAAACCCAGTGCAGCTTGCGCGCGCTATCGGAGCGATCACCAGCGACGGACACATGGTACATCCGCACGTCGCTTTTCCTGACGAACTACCAACCCAGTACGTTGAAGTCGCCAAACGTGATCGCGACACCGCAAAGGTCCCGATTGATCCCCAGGCTTGGGTCACGATCACTGATGCAATGGCACGCGTAGTCGACGTTGGCGGTTCCGCACCGAGTGCTCATCTTCCGGGCATTGACTTTGCGGGAAAGACTGGCAGCGCGCAGGTCGTCAGTCTCAGCCACCGCAAAATGCTCGGCGAACACCTTGATCAGTACAAACAGAATGGCTGGTTTGTTGGAGTTACTCCGCGGCGCAATCCTGACATTGTCGTTGCGATACTTTTTAAAGGTGGCGAGCACGGTAGATTGGCAGCTCGACTCGTTGCTCCGGTCATAAAAGCATTTGTCGACAAGCAGCGTCGCGTCCGCAATGACATGAATTACGCGGCGGTTGACAAAGACGGCCATCCGATTGAGCTTTCGGGACTCTGGAGCGAAGGCCAAACGCAAGATGGTGATTCCGATGACTTGCAGGCCGGCAGTCTGGAGATTCCTGCACATACTCCAGCGGCCAAGCCGGTCGATCCTGCTACTTTGCTCGTAGTACCACCACCCGCAATCCCGGCCAAGGTTCACTGATGCGTCGCTTCATATCTTTTCGCGATTTTGACTGGGTGCTGCTTGCATTCGTGTTGATCATCTGCGCGCTCGGCACTTTCGAGATCTACAGTGCAACGCGCCAGACGAAATTCATCGGTTTCCAGACTAAGCAGCTGTATTGGATCATCGGCGGCCTGATTCTGATGTTCCTCGCCAGCATGGTCAACTATCAGGCCTTACTTGAGAACGTCCACTGGTTCTATATCGCATCCATTGTTTCGCTGCTGGCGGTCGCTGCCGTAGGCACTCGAGTGCTTGGTGCGAAGCGCTGGATCAAGCTGCCCGGAGGTCAGCACTTCCAGCCTTCGGAATGGATCAAGCTCGTGCTGATATTGGCGCTGGCCAAGTACTTTTCCGACTTGGCGGGCCGCGATGTTGGTTTTCGCGATATCATAAAGGCTTTTTTTATAGTCGCGGTGCCAATGGCTATGGTGCTAAAGCAGCCCGATCTTGGCACCTCGCTGACTTATATTCCCGTCCTGATCTGCGCACTTTTCCTGGGCGGCATTAAGTTCAAGCATGCCATCAGCATCCTGCTGCTAGGAACGCTGATGATCTACCCCGTCTGGCGATGGGGTTTGAAACCGTACCAGAAGGCGCGCCTCACCAGCTTCAGCGAGCCGGAAGCCGATCCCAGAGGGTCTGGATACCAGATTCAACAATCCTTGATCGCCGTGGGTTCCGGCGGGCTTACAGGTAAGGGATCCATGAAGGGAAGCCAGACTCAAGGCGCATTCATCCCCATCCCCTATACGGACTTCATTTTTGCCGCTTATGCCGAAGAGCACGGATTCGTCGGGTGCCTTGTCGTCTTGCTGTTATACTTCATCCTATTGATGCGTTTGATTCAGAACGCTCAATCTGCGCCAGACCGGGCCGGAACTTTGATTATCATGGGAGTTGTAGCGGTCCTGGTCTTTCATATTCTCGTTAACGTAGGCATGGTCGTGGGCTATATGCCTGTGACCGGAATCCCGTTGCCGTTGATGAGTTATGGTGGATCGTCAATCTTGTTTACGTTCCTGGCCCTCGGCATTGTGAATAACATCCGCATGCGCAGGTTCGTGAACTAGACCTGAGAAGCACAGCCGGAGCCCTGGCAGGACGGCACCCAAGTTTTTGTTTTACCCGGATCGCATCGGCGATCTGGTGTTTGCGTCCCGGCGGACGCCAACGAATTTACGTTCAGCCCTCCACGAAGACGAGGGCACCGGCAATCGAGACGAGCCGGAGAGGACTCAAGAGTTTACGTCTGCAACAGGACAGGGTAACGGCCCGTCCGGTTTATCCATTTATCGCCTCAGCGATATGTGTTCAGATTCCGGCACAGTGGCCACAAGTTCTCGTCTGCAGCCAAGGCCGCGAGCATGATCGCGATAGGTTTAAGACTTCGAAGTAGCGAGTCATCCAACAGGACTTCGAATCCCCGCCTACCCGTTCGTTCCCAAAAGAATCACAATGCTGCGCCGCACTCCAGTTCCCTCCGCAAAGAGGTCCTAACCTCCTAGCCATCTCACTTGCCGCCTTACTGGAGCAAGCATGGCCAAAGAGCTATTTATTTCTACGACTCCGCACGAAACCAAAGTTGCGGTAGTCGACGATGAACAACTTTCCGAAATCTACTTCGAGCGTGAGAACGAATACACGCTCGCAGGTTCCATCTACAAAGGTCGCGTAACCCGGGTTCTGCCCGGAATGCAGTCGGCATTTGTGGACATCGGACTGGAACGCGACGCCTTCCTTTACGTAACCGACTTCCTCGAAGAGCAGGAAGATCAGGAAGACTTCGAGCAGGTAGCCGACCGCAGTGAATCGCAGCAGCGCAGTTCGCAACCTTCACCCGTCGCGGCGCGAGAACAGAAAGGCGCAGGCGGCGAAGACGGTTCGGCACAGGAGCAGGAGTCTTCGGATCAACCGTTCGAGGGTGGACCGCGCCGTTGGCGTGGGCGACGTGGACGCCGGCGTGGACGCGGCGGATTCCAAGAGCAAGGCGCACAGCAAAAGGCGCCTGGAGCCGTGGAGAGCTTTGAAGGTAAGGAGACGGCAGAAGGTGGTGAGCACGAAGCAGTTATTCTCCCCGGCGAATCGCTTTCCAAGTACCGTCAGGCAGAAGTACAAGGCGAAGAGGTGACCGAACCCATCGCTAGTCAAGAATCGCAACGTTCGGAAGCACCTCCACCTCCAGCACAAGCTCTACCGGAATCGCACGTTTCCGTGCCCGCCTCGGGTGGATCGATTTCGGTGCTACCCGGCGAATCGATCTCCAAGTACCGCAGCGGCGAAGCAGGACAGTCGAGCGCCGAACCTCAGCCGGAGAAACAACCTTCGCGCTTCGAGCGTTTCCGCAGAAAATTCGAGTCGCGATGGGAGAAGCCAAATCGTCGTCAGGAAAATGAGAGTCCCAGAGAACAGAGCGCTCCCGCTGGTCCGCCAGTATTCGCTCTTCCCGGCGAATCAATCGCCAAGTATCGCGGACGCGAGAGTTCCAGCACGGAGCTCTCGAGTACTCAACAACGCACAGAGCCGCGTGAGTACGCATCGCAACCGCAAGCTTCACCTGTGGAATCCGTCGCTCAACATGAGGCGTCAGAACCAAGTGCGGAACATCACGCAACCGTTGCCAACGTTCATTACACCGAGCCCGAGCGCACTGACTCGGAAGAGCGAGTCGAGCACGCTCTGCAAGGTGAAGAGCCTCATTCCGAAGAAAGAAACTTCGAGACTGAAGCAAGCAGCTCCGAGCGCGATGAGCGATCACAGCTATCTGTCGCCCACGAATTCGGCGCAGGGGTTCTCGAGGAAGAGCTGATCGACGAAGAAGAAAGCGAAGTTATCCCACTGGGCGAGCACCTGGAAGAAGAAGTTTACGAGGAACTGGAAGAAGAGACCCTCGATGCCGAAAATGCACAACAGCTAGTCGAAGCGGTTCGCGAAGCTCACGTGAATCAGCGCCTTGGGTTACAGCAAGGCGAGCCTTCTGATCTCGAAGATGAGCCTTCCGGAGAAGAGGTCGAGAGTTTTGTCTCAGGAAATGGCCACGCATCGCCGGCGCAGGTTGAAGCCGCGGACATGGAGGATGCGGCCTATGAAGAACAGCCGTCGGAAACCTCGATAAGCGAAGAAGAATCTGTTCCCGAACCGGGAGAAGTTGAAGCGGAAGAAGGTCGAGCCGAACTTCGAGCACCCGCGAGCACCGCAGCTTTCCAGCAGCGAACCGAACGCACCGAGCGTGGAGCACCAGACCGCTTCCGCCGGGGCCGTCGTGGTCGTCCGATGCGCGGACGCCGCAACATCCAACGCGAATCGCAGCCTACCATCAGCGAGCTTCTGAAAGAAGGCCAGGAGATCCTCGTCCAGATCGCCAAAGAACCGATGGCGAAGAAGGGCGCGCGTATCACCAGTCACATCGCGCTGCCTGGACGCTTCCTTGTGTACATGCCTACAGTCAATCATGTAGGCGTCTCGCGCAAGATTGGCTCCGACGAAGAGCGCCAGCGCCTGAAGCGAGTCCTTATCAGCGAAAAAGGAAACGCGCATGGCGGGTTCATCGTGCGCACCGCAGCCGCAGGTGCAAGCGAAGAGGATCTGCGCTCCGATCTGCGTTTCCTTATCAATCTCTGGAACGACATCAAGTCGCGTTCGGAAAACAGCAAAGCTCCGGCACTGATCTACCACGACCTGAACCTGGTTGAGCGCATTTTGCGCGACCAGGTCACGAGCAACTTCACCAGCATATGGGTCGATAACGAGCAGGAGTACGAGAGCATTGTGCGCTTCCTCGGACGCTTCCAGCCGGGAATGGTTCGCCGCGCGAAGCTCTACACCAAAGACACACCTCTGTTCGAGCAGTTCGGAATCCAGGAGGAGATCAACAACGCGCTCAAATCGAAAGTCTGGCTGAAAAGCGGCGGCTATATCGTCATCAATCAAACCGAGGCGCTGGTCGCCATCGACATCAACACCGGCAAGTACGTCGGCAAGACGCAGCGCCTCGAAGACACGATCGTCAAGACCAATATCGACGCGATCAAAGAGATCGTCCGCCAGATTCGCTTGCGCGATCTTGGCGGGATCATCGTGATCGACTTCATCGACATGGATGAACGCAAGAACCGCCAAAAGGTCATGCAGGCGCTCGAAGAGGCATTAAAGAGCGACCGCGCGCCATCGAAGGTCCTGCAGTTTAACGACTTCGGCCTAGTGGCGATCACGCGCAAGCGCGTAAAGCAGTCTCTCGAACGCACGCTTTCGACTTCGTGCACTTACTGTACCGGAACGGGAATGATCAAGAGCGTCCAGACGGTTTGCAACGAGGTCTACGTCGAAATGCGCAAGATGTCCCGCAACCTCGAACGCCGCGACGTAATGCTGCGCGTAAATCCCGAAGTGGTAAAGGCGCTAAAGGCAAACAGCGCGCGCTGGCTGCAGGAGATGGAAGAACTCACAGGCAAGACGATCATCGTGAAGAGTGATCCCCTGCTGCACCAGGAGCAGTTCGATATTAATTAGCGCTAAAGCGGGCACTGCCACCAACGACAGAA
>DATEMI010000662.1:0-5759 GCA_035275665.1 Terriglobales bacterium
GGTGGGAGCCTACGCATTTATGCGTAGGCGAGGCTTTAGCCTCGTGTTGAACGCCTGCTTTTTATGGTTGCGGCTTCAGCCGCGGACGTTTTTCGCGATTTATGGCTCACTATCGCTTAGCCAAACCAAAGGCCGCAGCTAAAGGGCGAATCAGGGACGGGTGCGAAGTACATGTCCGACGGTACATGTACTTTCGGACAATGGCCATTTGGACATGTACTTTCGTGTCCTATTTTGGCAATAAAATCGCTTGACAATTACACAAGTGGACCTATCGTCATAGGCGAAGTTTTCGACGACGTTGTTACTGTCGATAGGATTTTAAGGAATCCCTCGCAGCCCCTCCGCCGTTCTGCTCCAGTGGTCAAAAACTGGAGATGCTTTTGTGCTCCCGCAACTCGGCAAGTCATAGTCCCCTAGAACCGGTCCACGGAAACACTGACCTGCCACGAGTCGCATGACCCGATTCCGGGCCCTTCTGGCAAAGAGAAACTCGCTACGTCAATTCCGCCTGTTGTTGCAGGCGGCCGAAACTGCAGAAAACAGCCGAAGGAGAAAACTTATGGCGACAAATCCCACTCCCAAATTGAAACCACAGCACGACAAAAAAGATATTGCGATCGTTGGCGGAACAGGAACAGCCGCTGTGCGTTCAAAGAAACAACCATCAAGGGCGCTATCGGGGGACGCCGAGCGAATGTTGCTGCGACGCGAGAAGGAACGCTCATTGGTAGATCTGACCGTTCAGCCTTTTGCCCGCCCCGAGCAGCTCTTGCCGGTAATCAATACTCCTGCGCTTCCCGGCGTGCCGGCTAACATCCGCGTGAATGACCCTGGCGAAGACACGATGTTTGGAAACGACACAACCCAGAGCGAACCAACTATTGCCGTCTTTGGCAGCAACGTCGTCGTGGGATTCAACGACTCGACACCGAACGCCAGCTTTTCGGGCCTGGCGAATTCATCAGACTTTGGACAGGTATTCACCGATGATGGAGGCATTACTCCCGCGGATGAATCCGGCGACCCGGTGCTGGTCGCGGACAGCGCGGGAAACTTTTATTACGCTGCGCTCGTTGCCAATTTTGGAACTCAGGAAAGTTTTGTGGGAGTGTCCAAATCAACAAACGGTGGCGCCAGCTTCTCCGCTGCTGTGGATGCCAGCCACACCTCGGGCACGATGAAAACTGCATTTCAGGACAAAGAGTGGCTCGCTGTGGATAGCACCGGCGGGCCATCCGATGGAAACCTGTACCTCTCCTGGACCCAGTTCACAGGCTTCGATTGGGCTTTCGGTTTCGCGATGAATTCGCAGATCATGTTTGCCAGATCCACGGATGGCGGCAGTACATGGTCACAGCCGATTGCCTTGTCGGCGTTAGCTCCGCCGCTCGGCCCACAAGGGGCAATGCCCAGCGTTGGACCGAATGGCGAGGTCTATGTGGCTTGGCTCGGGCGTGATGATTCGACCATTGACGTTCGGCGCTCCGACGACAACGGCCAAACCTTCGCCAACCCTGTAGCTGGTGGAGGAGCGGTAGCCAATATCAGTCAGATTCCGGATACGCTCAATGGCAGCATTCGCGCAGACAGCTTCGTGAGTATTGCAACCGATCAGAACTCCGGGGATGTGTACATCGTGTATGCAGCCAGCAGGGTCAACGACAATGCCGACGTCTACCTGGTGAAATCGAGCGATCAAGGACAGCATTGGACGGCGCCACTCAAGGTCAACGACGACGCCACCGCCACCGACCAATGGATGCCCTCGGTAGCCGTCAGCGCCACAGGTGCGGTTGGGGTGATGTTCTATGACCGCCGGAATGACTCGGCCAATAACCTCAACATGGACGTCTATTTGGCGGTCTCCAGCGATGGCGGCGCTACCTTCCTTCCGAACCGGAGGATTACGACGGCAACATTTCCGCCGGCCGTCAATTTCGATCCAAGAATCGCCGGCAACTACATGGGCGATTACAACCAGATGGTCGCGCAGGGCACGCGCTTCTATATGGTCTGGGGAGACAACCGGGACATCGTAGGAACGCGAAACGATCCCAACGTGTACTTTGCAACGGTTGGGACCGAGGACTGCTATGTGCGCGACAATCCTTCAGACGACGGAAGCGTTCCCGATACGGGACTACTCTACATTTCACCCGATATCGCGCCCGCGATGAATCCGTCGGTCTTCGGCACCCCGAATCCGGTTACGATCACGGTGCACAACATGGGACCGCAGGATGCAACCAATGTGGTGGTTTCGCTCTTCTGGGCCGACCCGGCCACGAGCATCCCTTCCTCTGCGTGGCATTCCAACCGAATCACCGTGTTGGGCGTTCCTACAAACCAGCAGATCATCCCCACCATCCCTGCGGGCGGCTCGGCGAATGCTCCCCAGCCGTTCGTGTGGAATCCACCCAACCCGTCGTGGGCCACTTACCAGGGGCACTTCTGTCTGCTTGCTCAAATCAACAGCGCAGCCGATCCGATCACCTTCCCAGGCGGAGGCTGGGATGCCGTTGCGCGCGACAACAATCTGGCCGTCAGGAACGTGCATGTTGCTAATGCCGGAGGCCATAAGCCATTCCCGATTCATTTCCTTGTCGCCGGAGACATGAAAGAGGAATGGATTGCAAACCTCGAGTTCGATGGTCGAGCTCTGCCTCTAGGCGTGCAAGCCACTTTGACTCTACCGGAGACAATTCTGAAGGGAGCCAAGTACGAAGGTCTCAAAGTCATTCATCGCCACTCTGATGAAGGATATGAGCCCAACGGAGCCAAGCTCCATGAAGATGCGCAACTCGAACACGAATTTCAACGCGCCAACGTCACGCTGGAGTTCACGCCTGGGCGAGCTGCGCGCATTCTCGGAGTTAAGCTGCAGCCGCATACGAGACACCTGGCAGAACTGGTTGTTCAGTCTGACAAAGAGACACCACCCCGCGAAGTGCCGTTCAATATTCAACAAACTGTCGATGGCCATTCCGTGGGTGGTTTGCTGTACCTGCTGAATTTTGGAAAAGCTAAGAAAGCCGAAGCATGATAGAAGCATCGGGTCCTCCCGTTTCGGGAGGGCCCGACTTCCCGCCCGCTTGCTTTCTCCACGATGGACGCTCCTCTCTTCTCTGAGCCTGAAGTTCGCACTCGGTGCCCTAGCTCCCATTCTGATAACCGTCCTGACATCTAATCGGCAAGCGGACCAGCCTTTCAGATGGGTTTGTAGCGTTTTTTTGAGTCCGCGCTCTACGTCGGGCATCATCATCGTTGGGAATTGTGCACCAAAATCCTGCCTCCGACCTCCTCGTGTAACCGACCTTAGCAACTCGCGAAGGATCGGGTATCCACAACGAGTTCCGTAACGGGAATCTGAAGATGAGGGATCATTGGCAGCCTTCACGAGCATGATGGCCGGTACAACTTTTCGCTGAAGGACATGTCCTTAAGGCCATAGACCTTCGCATCACGACGCAGGCGATCCATCTCCTCCACGGCGATGAGATGGAAGCGCGTTTGCCTCGCACGAACCACTAGGCAGACGACTTTCGTTTGAAGTGCTCTACTCCCAAAATGGGCCGCTTCATGTAATGATTTTTGCGTGCTCGGGATCCCCGCCGAAGAAGGAGGGAATTTGATGAGAAGCACGAAGCTTTTGATGTCTATGTTGTTCTTAAGCCTGGCATTTGCTCTGCCTGCAACGATGGCCGCGCAAACCGGCAAAACTGCGCTTCAAGGCGGAATCGCCTGGTATAACGCCTGCGACAACAACCAGTCCATCGTGAATGCCCCTGGCGACACTGAGGTGAATTATCAGCAGAACGGCAGCAGCGCCACGGTCCACGTGCTATTCCACAACAGTACAACGGACGCCTCGTATCAGCTGAACCTTGAGGCGAACCAGTCCTACAATGCGGTCGCCTCGAGCTACGACCTGCCGTTCCATTCCGTATGGGTTGGACTGGGTGGGAACTTCACAATGAATGGAACGCTGCGGATTACCGTGGACGCCAGCGGCACACCGACGACCTCGAATATCCTGATGGACGCCGATCATCCGGTGACCACTGCTTGCAGCCAATAAACGCCGTCTGAACAGCGGAACAGACAAATCAGCCGCATAGGCGCTTGAAGAGCGCCCGTGCGGCTCACTGTCTTTGCTCGCGAACTCGGCTGCGGTTTGCTGGATGTTTAGCGGTGCGAGCAGTTCGAAGCCAAGCCAGGCGCTGTATGTAGGCTTGGGATCTGCGAGGACAGCTTGCGTTAGAGCGGTCGCCGCTTTGTCCTGCGGCTTGAGCTTTCTGGATGCCTGCGCGCAGGTTGCGAGAGATACTCGCGAAAGATTTCACGTCCTGAGCGGTTACGAGATCGCCATGCCCGGGAACAAACCCTGCGTTCGGATGCCTCGCGATCTTGTCCAGCCGCGGAAAATTCCCAATATAGTTTTCTTAACTTGCGATTGCGCTGCAACCTTGGCCACCCAACATCGATGGAATCCCGCCCTCGCGCAAACACCACGGAAGAATCGGACACGCGGTGAGGCATCCTCGTCAGCTATACTCGCGATACTAATTTGCGACCCGTGCAGTGGAACGGGAAGGAGTGCGAATGCCACCGGATTTTATCTCTAATGTTTACGTCTTCATTGTGGCGGGATTTTGCGGTGTCGAGCTCATCAAGCGCGTCTCGCCGCTGCTGCACACACCGCTGATGTCGTTGACCAACGCGCTCGACGCCATCGTAGTGGTCGCCGCCATCATCATCGCCGGGCGGCACGAGACTGCGCTGACGACCGTACTGGGCGCCATCGCCATCGCCGCCTCGTTCAGCAATATGGTCGGCGGGTTCTTTATCACCGACCGCATGCTGCGCATGTTCAAAGCCGGCAAGGCGAAGCACTCATGACCATCGCCGTCATTCAGCAGTATCTGGACTTCGCCTACGTTGCCGCAGTCATTCTCTTTATTCTTTCGCTCAAGTGGTTGAGCTCGCCAACGACGGCGCGCTGGGGCGTACTCGCCGGCGAAATCGGCGCAACCATCGCGGTTGCCGCAACCTTGTTCAATCCCGAGATCGTTCAGTACAAGTGGATCATCATCACACTCATCATCGGCGCGGCAGTCGGCATTCCGTTGGGCCTGGTGAAGATGACCGCGGTTCCGCAGCGGACTGCTTTGAGTCACGCCTTCGGCGCAGCTTCGGCCGCGATGATTGGAATCGCCGAATATTACGTCGGCGTTCCCCATGTAACCCGCTTTCAGATGGGAGAGATCGGGCTCGAGGTGATCATAGGATCGCTGACCTTTACCGGAAGCCTGATCGCCGCAGGCAAGCTGCAGGAGATCCTTCCGCAGCGCCCGATCGTCTATCGCGGTCAAAACTACGTCAGCCTGGCCGTGCTTGGCTTGGCATTGCTGCTCGCCATCCTGATGGTAATCAATCCAGCGCAGGCGTGGATGTTTCCCATTATGGTGCTGGTCGCGCTTGGATTCGGAGTCTTGCTGGTAACGCCTATCGGCGGCGCCGACATGCCAACGGTGATTTCGCTCCTGAACTCGTACGCAGGCTTTTCTGCCGCTCTGCTCGGATTTGTTCTGAACAGCAAGGTGCTGGTCGTCGCGGGCGCCCTCGACGGCTCTTCCGGGTTCATTCTCTCCGTCATCATGTGCAAAGCGATGAACCGGTCGTTCACCAACGTTCTATTCGGAGCCTTCGGCCAGGTGACAACGTCGGCTGCGGCTGCGAAGGAAGAACGGCCCGTG
>DATEMI010000663.1:0-6733 GCA_035275665.1 Terriglobales bacterium
TCTGGCCGTCGAAGGCGATCTCGGTGATGCGGACGGCGGTAAAGGGCTGGCGGTGTCCTTGCAGCTTCTTGTACTGCTTCTTGCGCTTGAAGTGGAAGACCAGGATCTTGTCGCCGCGTCCTTCTTCCACCACGCTGCCCACCACGCGCGCGCCGCTCTGTGGACGCACCAGCGCGCCCGGCTCCCCGGAAACCGCGAGCACATCAGTAAATTCGATGTTGCCGTTCTCTGCCGGTTTCTGGTCGACCCTGATCACGTCTCCGGGTGCGACGCGAAACTGCTTTCCCCCGGCGCGGATGACCGCGTACATAGGCTGTTCCTTCTGTCGAGAAAAGTTGCTTGCTGATTCCTACCAGCCGCTCAGAAGAGGGCTATGGGTCCTCAGACGAGGACAACTAGGACAGACAAACCCATTTAGTTTAACGTGCTAGGAGGAAAAAATCCAGAAAGGCGTTTCGGGTTTCAAGTTTCCGGTTTCGGCAAAGCCAGAATCTAACGATTCTGGCGAGGATTGGCTTAGCCGAAACTTGAAACCTGAAACTTGAAACGCCTTTTTATGACGACAACCGTCCGGATTTCATCGCTTGAAATCGGGACGCTGAATCTAAGTAGAAATAGTCCTCGCGCAGCTCTCGACTCTGCTTGACACGCCCTTGGGATGGGCGGACACTTGAGGTATCACCTCCGATCCGATTCAGGATCGAATGGGCTCTCGGCCTGGGAATGTCACCGCATCCTGGTCGGGGGCCTATTTAAGTTTTGGGCAATCTTTGAAAGCGATTTTCACCCCGGAGCCCCGGAGCCACGGAGAGCACGGAGTAAAGCAGCAGTGGCTCCTAGGGACATGAACATTGCCTTGTTCAGCCACCCACATCGCTCAATCACTACACCTTTGAATGTTTTCTCTGTGTTCTCCGTGGCTCCGTGGTGAATTGATTTGGTAGCGTAACGCAAAATTGTTCGAGCTTGCGCAGCAGTGATTCCGGCCCTTCGACCGTCAGTTCTACCCGATCTTTTCTAAATTCCCGATTCAGGATTTTTCCCCGAGCTTCGACCATGGCCAGCAGCTTGCCTTCGCTTTGCGGAATGCTTACTCGCATTTTGCTTACAGGATCGCCGGTCAGGGCCGCGTCGATTCGCTCAAGTAGATTCTCCAGGCCGTCTCCTTTAATTGCCGAGACCTGGGCGGTGTCCCCGCCGCTGGGCACCGCCTCGCGTTCTTTGGCCGAGAGCAGGTCGATCTTGTTCAGCACACGGACCGTTGGCTTGTCTTGCACTTCCAGTTCGGCCAAGACTTTCTCGACTTGCTCTTGCTGTTCGCCCGCGCTTGCGCTGGTTGCGTCGGAAACGTGCAGAATCAGTGACGCGCGCTGCACTTCCTCGAGCGTGGCGCGAAATGAAGTTACGAGCGTGTGCGGGAGATTGCGAATAAAACCTACGGTATCGGAGAGAAGGACTTTGCGTTTCGATGGCAGAGTGATCGACCGCAGCGTGGGATCGAGCGTTGCGAACATTCGCGACGAGGCCAGCACTCCGGCCTTCGTGAGTGCATTGAATAGGGTCGATTTTCCCGCATTGGTATAGCCAACCAGGGCGACCGTTTCCACCGGCACGGATTCGCGCCGCTGCCGCTGCTGCGCTCGAATGCGGCGGACGTTTTCGAGTTGCTGCTGCACGTGGCGCATGCGCCGGTAGATTTTGCGGCGATCGGTTTCGAGCTGGGTTTCACCGGGACCGCGGGTGCCGATGCCGCCGCCGAGCTGAGACATTTCCACGCCGCGCCCTGCGAGGCGCGGCAACAGATATTCGAGTTGCGCCAGTTCCACCTGAAGCTGACCTTCGCGTGTGCGCGCGTGACGGGCGAAGATGTCGAGGATGAGCTGCGTGCGGTCGATTACACGAGCGTCCAGCTCACGCTCGATATTGCGCTGCTGCGAAGGAGAGAGATCGTGGTCGAAGAGCACCACGTCGGCTTGAGATCCGGCTACTGCGCCGTGAATTTCTTCAAGCTTGCCGCGGCCAACGAGAGTTGCTGGATCAAGCTTGTCGCGCCGCTGCACGACTTCGCCGACAACTTCAGCTCCAGCGCTGGCGGCGAGTTCGCGAAACTCCGCCATCGATTCTTCGCTAGTGAAGGCTTCCAGAGCAGCACGGGGCTTGTGGTCGCCATCAGTAGAGTTGCCGCCATTCTCAGCGCGAGCAACTTCGGATGCTTGGCGCGCGAGCTTTGCTTGCGGCGGCGGACCAGAGCTGCGCCTCGTGCGCAGGTCGATGCCGACGAGAAAAGCGCGCTCGGCGCGGCTAGCGCCTGCAGCTCCATCGCGATTCGCAAAAGACGGACTTCTGGCCACGATGAACTTCTAACGAAGCGCTCAGCCTTCGGAGGCGGCGGTGCCCGGACCAGCTTCGGTGTGAGGTGCCGCACCCGGCTGCCGCTCGGAAGCGGGCGGACGATGCTCGCCTGCAGGGCGGTCCATGTGGTGCGGTCCACGTGCAATCACTACCGTGGAAATCGCGTGCTTAAAGATGAGCTGCTCCTGGCTGTTGGTCTCCAGTACGACGGAGTACTTGTCGAATGAGCGAATGCGGCCGCTCAGTTTCACTCCACTCATTAAATAGATGGTGATCGGAGACTTGTCCTTACGAGCAGTGTTTAGGAAAGTGTCCTGAATATTCTGCGCCGGCTTCGTTTCCATTGCCGATCTCTCCTTGATCCAGAACCAGATTGGGCCTGCAACAGCCCCTCCAAGATAGAACCCGAGGAGAGGTCTTGGCAAATGCAGAACGTCCGCCAGGAAGGGTCGGCGGTTCTCTCATCTGCGCACCTAGGCATCGGATGCTGCGGCTTACACGGTGAAGCACAGCCGCAAAACATGCGGCTGCCCCACCGCCTACCGGCGGCGGTTCTGTAGCACCGCAATACCAACGAAGTTGCGCCGCGAAACGAAGCGTTGACCACGCATCGGTGCAAGCCAGCAAAGCATCTATATAGGCGGATAAAAGTGGTGAAACAAGATTTTGCTGGAGGCAAGACTATGAGATTGGTTCTAACTTTCCTGCTGCTCTGCGGACTGTCGTTCGCCCAGGCGCAGTCGAGCGGCAATACGGCGAATGCGCAAATGGCGATGCGACCAGGCCCGAATGCGGATCAGGATCGTATCGCGAAAGAGGTTCGTCACGAACTGGTGATGCTGCCGTACTACTCCATCTTTGACGATCTGGAGTTCACGGTGAACGGCGACACGGTTACGCTGCTCGGCTCGGTGACGAATCCCACGCTTAAGAGCGATGCGGAGAATGTGGTCAAAAAGGTAGAAGGCGTGAACAAGGTAAACAATCAGATCAAGGTGCTGCCGCCTTCTCCTAACGACGACCGCATTCGCATGGAGGTTGCGCGCGCAATCTCGCGCCAAAGCAGTCTGTATCGTTACTTCATGGGAGCTGTGGGATCGATTCACATTATCGTGGACAACGGGCACGTGACGCTGAAGGGCTTCGTCGACAATCAGGCTGACGACACCCAGGCGAAGCTGGCCGCGAATCAGGTGCCGGGCGTCTTCTCGGTTACCGACGATCTGCAGGTCACGAATCAGAAGGAGCGGTAAGCAGAACGGAATGCGATAGCGGTCCGCGCGGTTAGGCGGGGACCAGTAATCAGGCGGCAGCAACTCTGGCGTAAGCCAACAGGTGCTGTCGCCTTTTGCATCACCTAAGTAGGTGTGTTTGTAGCCACACCGAAAATGGATGCGCTACGGCAGCGATGTTGCACCTCGAATCGACGACTACGGCATCATCGGCGATTGCCGTTCGGCAGCTCTGATCTCTCGCTACGGATCGCTGGACTGGCTGTGCTGGCCCTGGTTCGATAGTCCTTCACTCTTTGCGGCAATTCTCGATACGGAAAAAGGCGGGTTCTGGCGTATTGCGCCTGCGGGTGAATACAGCTCAAGCCGGAGGTATCTTCCGGGCACGAACGTTCTCGAAACCGAGTTTCAGACCAAAACGGGAATAGTGCGCGTGCTCGACTGCATGCCCGTGTATGACACCTCATATGAGCGACAGCACATGCTGCCCGACCGCGAGGTTCTGCGGGTTATCGAAGGCGTAGAAGGAGAGGTCAGGCTCGACGGTGTCTATGCTCCCGCTCCGAAATATGGCAAGTGCTCATGCAAGTGGACGCACAGCCGCGCGCTGGGAATTCGCGTTGAGTTTCGCGGAGGAGCGGTTTGGTTTCGCAGTGATCTGGACTGGCACTTCGATGACCACTATGCCATTTGTAACGACACACTTCGGGCGGGCGAGCGTAAGTACTGCTCGATGGTCTTCATGGAGCATGGGCCTGCGGTGCTCTCGCCCTTGGGTAAATGGTCCGACGCCTCGCTGGAGCAGACCATCGGCTGGTGGAAGCGCTGGTCTGATCGCTGTGCGTATGAAGGACCATTTCGGGAGTACGTCGTGCGCAGCGCACTCGCGCTGAAGCTGCTCAACTTTGCGCCATCGGGAGCGATTGTGGCTGCGCCAACCGCTTCTTTGCCGGAGCGTGTAGGCGGCAATCTCAATTGGGATTACCGATACTGCTGGATGCGCGATGCTTCCATGACCGCAACCGCATTTCTGGGTCTCGGTTACAAGGACGAGGCGGAGGCCTTTATCGAATGGTTATTGCATTCCACGCATCTGACCCAGCCCCGTCTCGCCGTCATGTACAGCGTATACGGATTGCGCGCGCAGCAAGAGCGCGAACTGAATTATTGGAAGGGTTATCGCGAATCACGTCCGGTGCGCGTTGGCAATGGCGCCCGGGATCAACTCCAACTCGATGTCTACGGCGAGGTCATCTCTGCTACCGCCCAACTCGATGAGAGCAGCAAGTCCATCGATCGAGCCAGCACGAAAGTCCTTCGCGGGCTGGGAAAGTACGTCCGCAAACATTGGATGCTTCCCGATAAGGGAATCTGGGAGCCGCGCACTCCCGACATGCATCATACGCACTCCAAGCTGATGTGCTGGGTGGCGATGAACAACCTGCTGCGTCTGCATGACACGGGCTTGCTCAAGAATCTTGATTACGACGAGGTGAAGCAGACCCGCGACCAGATTCGCCATGAGATCGAAACTCGCGGCTGGAACGAAGAGCTGCAGACGTACACGGCGATCTACGACGGCAGGGAAGTGGATTCGAGTCTGCTGCTCTTTCCCAAACATGAGTTCGCACCGGCAGATTCGCCGCGGTTGAAAAGCACCTACGCCAGAATTCGCGAGAAGCTCGGCGCAGGTCCTGGATTGCTGTACCGCTACCGCGACGATCTCAGCCCGGGCGAAGGAGCTTTCGGAATCTGCTGCTTCTGGGCGGCAGAGTTCCTCGCATTGGGCGGCGGCTCACTGGAAGAAGCAGAGGAGGAGTTTCGCCGCGTGCTGCAGTACGCCAACGATCTGGGATTGTACGGAGAAGAAATCGACCCGGCGACCGGCGAGATCTTGGGAAATTTCCCGCAAGGTTTCACTCACATCGGACTGATTAATACCGCGCTAACGATCGCCGAGCGGCAGGTGCGCGAATCCAAATCAAAGAACGCGGCATGATTATGCAGATTCATTGGGGAGACTGGATCTTCTGGGGCTTTGTCGCCACTCTTGCACTGGTGGTGACAGAGAGCATTGCCCAGGGACTTGGCCTCACGCGGCTTAACCTGCCGCTCATCCTGGGCGCGGCCTTTACTCCCGACCGCGATCGCGCGCGGGCACTGGGCATTGGACTGCACATCCTGATGGGCTGGGCTTTCTCCTTTTTTTATGTGATCGCCATGAACATGCTGGGCGGGCCGAACTGGTATCGAGGAATTCTGATTGGGCTCTGCCATGCATTGTTCATCTGCGTGATTGGGTGGCAGGCGCTGCCAGGGATTCATCCGCGAATGGCCAGCGAGACGCATGGCCCAACTTCTGCCCGCATGCTCGAGCCTCCTGGATTCATGGGGCTTAACTACGGAGTGAGCACCCCCGTTGCGGTCTTCGTCACCCACGCGATCTTCGGGGCGATTCTGGGCGTCTTTTATCACTAACCATTTCCGTAATCGGGAAATGCCAACAGCGGGTCTTCGGTGCCTCGATTCAGCGGCAAGGATTAAGAGGGACTAAGTAGGGTAACTTTAGAGTCACTGGATGCCCTCCCGGTATGAGAGGATGTTCGGGAAATGAGCCAGCAACGTCCCAGAATCCTCAGCATTGATGACAACAAAATGCTCAACCTGATGCGCCAGAAGGTGCTTGGCGTCAGCGGCTTCGATTGCGACCTCGCCTACACCGCTGAGCAAGCGCTGGCCATGGTGATTACCTCTCATTACGACGCAATTCTCCTCGATTTCTATCTGCCCGGCACCACTGGATTGAGCGTGGCGCAAACTATCAAAACCATTCGCCCGGGTCCGCCCGTGATTCTGGTTACCGGAGAAGAGTTGCTGGAACGCAGCAGCGCCATTCACAGCTACATCGTGAAAGGTGAAGGTCCCGAGGTTCTGCTGAGTAAGCTCAGAGCAGCGATTGCATGGCAGTCGAACACGAGGGCCATGCCGGCTGCCGCAAGTTGGTGAAAGACACAACCTCTTTCTTCTAACCGCAGTGTCCCGGTGGACACTTGCGGCTCTCCCTTCCTTTACCTATTGCGAAGTTCGCCCAGCGCGAGTCGGTGAACATTGCCAGTTGTGACATGTTGCCGATGGTTCCCCCCATTGGG
>DATEMI010000664.1:0-7675 GCA_035275665.1 Terriglobales bacterium
CTTAAAACATGGAAAACATGGGGACAGACGGAACATTTTCCTGATTGGGAACGTTAGATGCGAATACGTTCCGTCTGTCCCCGGTTTTCCTCGTTGCAGCGGTCATTTCCGAAGCATTGCAGGGAACTGGGTTGCAATCACCGCAAACTGAACGCTTGAGAATACTTCCAGCAATTCCGCCCCTCTCCTGCTCTGTCATGGTATTCACGACGCAAATCCCGGCATTGGCTGCGGACTGGGCCACACCAAGTAAAAGGTTGAGCTGCTGGAGCGTAGTACCCGAGGGTCCGGACGAGGCACTCCCAGGTGATGTTCTGGCGACTGGAAACCGAGACGATGGTCAATATCCCAATGGGCCGGACGGCACAGGTCACGTGGGCGTCGTCACATATCCAAACACTCAACTCACAGGAAACAGCAACGCAAAGCTTGCCTCCGCTGCTACTGTTGCTCCGCCCTATTGGCCGACCGGGACCGAATTTCAATCGGGCACAATAACTCTCACCGATTATGGATTTAGAGTTTTCGATCCGTCGCAATCCGCGCAGAATCAAGGTCTCAAAACCGATTCGACCGTAAGGCGGTTCACATGCTATTGAATTACAAACAATGATTATTCTCTAGCAAACATCCTCGGCGCATTCGAGCTAACGTGGGAGGTAAAGATGAAATCCAAGTTGACAAAACTATTAAGTGTGATAGGCATCGCTTCCTTGGCAATCTCCTCACTGCTGTTGACCATTCGTGACGCGTACATAAGAAATGTGAGCTTTGACCACACTCTGATACCTTGGTTCGGTGCGGGCCTTTATCAACTTCAACGATTTGGATTCGCAGTAGCTTCGATGCTATTTCCGTGCCAAAGGGAGGGCTTCAACACAGGATGTGAATGGTTTAAAGTTGTTCCGACGATATTGCTGGTTAATGCTGCCATCTATTTTGTCGTCCTCACACCAGTGATTCATGTCTATGCTACCCTAAAGAACCGCCGCTCATCATCTCCTGCCTGTAACTGAGGGTTTAAAAAAAACATGGGGACAAAACATGGGGACAGACGGAACGCTTTCCTGATTGGGAACGTTAGATGCGAATACGTTCCGTCTGTCCCCGGTTTTCCCGGTTTTCCGACTAAAGAAATTACCTGCATATTACTCCTGAGAAGCTTTGCAATGGTCGTGCTTATGGGCAGTGCTCAGGCCTCGAACGATTTCCTCACTACAAATATGAAGCATGGGGTAGCCGAAGAAAATCCAACAAGCATCGAGAGGCAGGAGTCAGGCCAGTCGGTGCCGTCACGAGAGTCTGTCAAACTGCAAGCTTTATTGTGCGAGACGAGAAGCCCGAATCCTAGCGTGATGACTCTTGCCATCCGCAACAAACTATCGAAAGTTGGGGGCTGGTTTTCGGTGCGACGGACTCTAGAACTGCTGGACGAAGATGCGATTTTCGAGCGTAATTTGAAGAAGGACAAAGGTGATTCTGATATTTATTTCGATCGTCCCAGTGACCTTGCGCTCGAATTGCTGCCCATTATGCTTCCGCAAGCTAGCATTCCGAAGCCGGGCAATCATGGTCACAACAAAGCTGAGTTGGTTCGATCTTGGAAGCATTGGATTTCAGAGCATCAGAGCGAATTAGAGAAGATGCAGCCTACGGGTGCTGGTGTAGATTTCTCTCAGGAAGCCTGCAAAAAAGGCAAGCCGACGAATAAAAGCCATGGTACGAATTAGGGTAATCGAGGGTAATCGGGGACAGCCTGACATGCCCCATTTTTCTGGTATTACCGCGAAATCTTTGCTCGGAAGATTGAGATAGCTCCTCGCCACTGGCCTGCACATTCAGAGCGCAAAATGGGGCAGATCAGGCTGTCCCCGAATTGTCAATTGTCGTCCTCGAATTGTCTGCAAATGGAAACGCGAACGGCATTGTCTGGGCTGCCGAAAACGGGAGCACAGCCGTGCTCCATGCCTACGACGCCGCAAATCTCGCCTCCGAACTCTACAACAGTAACGAAGCGGCGAAGGGCCGCGATCACTTTGGGACCGGCAACAAATTCATCGTGCCCACAGTAGCAACGGTAAGGTGTACGTTGGCACTATGAATGGCGTCGGGGTGTTCGGGTTGCTACATTGAGATTGGTGCGACGGGAACCGTATATCAAATTGATGAGGACTAGTCCTACGCGAAATCTCTTGACCTTCCCGAGACAGCGGTTGTGCTTGATCGTGACGGTCATTTTGATGCTACTCGTGCCACCTCTGCTTGCGCGTCAAGCGGTGACCAAGCGGAAAAATCGCTCTTCTGTCGTAGCAGTACAAGGACTACCGCCGCCTATCCAAAATGGAACTGGCCTTCGGCTGCTCGTTGCAGCGGAAGACAATCAGCCAAGCCTCCACGTAGCTTTGGCGGGTAGTGCGGATTCAGGTCGCACGATCTACGTGTTATTTCCCGAGCACGTGACTGCACGACGGCGCGGCGCTCAGGAGGCCGAGCATCTGTACCTGTTCCGAGCCGGGCGGCAAGGTCAAAGACCACGCTGGCGATCAATCGGAAATGCATTGCAATACGAGCGCGATTTCGATCCTGGAATTCATATGCTTGCGCGAGCCACGCTGGAGGAAGATGGCGTGCGTTTCAGTTACGAGTTCGTGAACCGGTCCAAAGTGGATTACGACATGATCTATGCAGTCACTGATCCGAGGTTGACCGGGATTTTTCACGATGTGCGCCTCGATCGAACCTATGTTCATCACAAAGAGGGCTTCGATCTGCTGGCGTCTGAAACTCCGAGCAGGCTTACTATGCCACTAAGCGAGTGGCTCCCAGCGCGCTACCTGGCCTCATTTACCTGGCCTGTTCCAGAGCAGCGAGTTGAGCGCAGAGACGATGGAATTACTTATTACAACAAATCCAGAGTCGTTGATGAGCCGATGATCGCGACCGTATCCACGAACGGACAATGGATAATTGCCAGTTTTTCAAAAACCGCAGGGAACGTCTGGAGCAATCCAGAACTTACGTGCCAGCATGTCGATCCAGCAAAGTCACTAGCCGCTGGCCAAAATGCAGAACTGGAAGTAAAGATGCTCGTGATGCGCGGTTCCCTCAACGATGTGTTGCACGAGGTTAAAGAGCAGCGCAGCAAGCTGCAATAAAAGAGATTCGAAGGCAGATCAGTAGGAAAAGGAAAATTGAACACCGTCAACAGCTGCCCTCGTCTGAGGGAATGAACAACCTACCCCGAGTCTGCTGTAGCTCCCCGGCTTCGATAGGGTACTGGTTCGCTGTTTCTCTTGCCGCGTGGGCGCTGCTCAGTGTCGTAGGAATCTATTGGCATCCCCTTCACGCGTCCTCAGCAGAAACGATCTTGTTTGCGATGGCAATCGGCTGCATTGCAAACTGGACGAGAAATCGAACTCTCCACTGCGGAATTACTGCCCCACTTTTCCTGGTTCTCGGCCTGATGTCTCTGCTCTCCGATGTGCGAATCATTCACCTTAGTCCAGCTTTATTATGGGCGTTAATCTCGGTAGGGGTTGGGTTCGCATTTCTATTGGAATGGCGATATGCAAGACGTTGTCGCTGAACGCAAGTTCAGTGAGAGCCTGCGAGCGGCTTTTACTGATGTGGAGCGCTTAGCACCGGGTTGTCAACACCTGTCGTAAGTTGAAAAGCTTCTTCGGCAGCTCTTTCAGTTTGTTGCCTCTTCCACGTGACGACACAATTTCTGCCTGCGTTCTTTGCCTGGTACAGCGCTTCATCTGCCCTTAACAGCAATTCGCGCTGAGATGGCACGGAATCTGCGGACACTGCGCCGATACTGGCCGTCACGCGCAGCTCTTTTGCGCCGACGGCGATTGGAGTGCCCGCGATGGTAGTTCGTACTCGCTCCGCGAAATGTCGAGTCCCTTCTTCGTCACAACCCGACAGGACGATCAAAAACTCTTCGCCGCCGTAACGCGCCACCAGGTCGTACGCGCGCACCGCGTCTTTCAAGGTGCGTGCAACAATGCGCAAGACGTCATCTCCGCTGAAGTGTCCATAAGTGTCGTTGATCTGCTTGAAATGATCGATGTCGAGCATGAGAACGCTGATGGGCTCGTGTTTTCGCGTGCTGCGGCTGATTTCCCGTTCGAGGAATGCGAGAGCCTCGCTGCGGTTGTACAAGCCGGTGAGCCCGTCGTGGGTCGCCTGGAAGCGAAGCACCTCATGAGCTGCTTCGGCTGCGGTTTTTGCTGCCTGAAGTTCGGCAGTGTGCCGCGCCTCCACTGCGCGATTTTGCAGCAGCTTCCAATACATTCCATGCAGGCGATAACCCTGGAGGACAAGAAAGGCGCACAATACCAGCGTCGCCGCCGCGAAGCTGATCGACTCTTGAGTAATTCCGACGAGACTGCAGGCGATCACCGGACCAAACAAGAGACTGATGTGCAGAAGCAGGAGTCTGAAGTTAGGGGTGAATGAAATCGTCGATCCGGAGGCTATGCCCACGACCCACAGCATAGTGACCGTGAACGTCCAGTTATTGTGCCCATAGCGCCACAGCGCCGACGCGTGGAGCAATCCTGAACAGCCTGCGCTTAGACAAACCGAAATCGCGGTGAGACCAATCACCCACTGATGGCGCAGGCTGCCACCCCGGCGAAGGAGCGCCGTCAATGCGAAGCGCATTCCCGCTGCGATAAAAATTGCTACGCCGCACCATCGGAACAGGCGCGGGAAATCATGCTTGTAAGCCGTCGTGGTCCCCAGCAGCAAAAGGAAGACGAAATACGCCAAGGCTCCCGAAGTGAGCCGAGTAAGGAGCTCCAAATCCGCTTCGCGACGAAGCTGCCCGAAAACAGCGGTATTTTCAATGATTGGACGCTGCGATCGCGGCAAGACAAGCCCCCTCAAGGGAGTTATCGGCCTGAGGAGCGCCGGACTTGCGGCTCCAGTTCCGACGGGACAGGTACCTACGTAACCTAACCGTCCGAGGATGAACAGCGATTAGAGAGCCGATGAAGCGGTACTTGGCTTTATTTGCTGTAGTTTGCGACGACTCGGATGATCTTTCCGCTCGCAGTCAACTCCATGAACTCTGCGGTCGTTGTACCCTTCTGATTCCGGTAGCAGATCACGATACTGGAAAGGCCGCGCATTACATCCAGCAGCTCAAAATTGAGGTTCGCATAGACTTCCAGCCCACGCTTGAAGTACTCGCGCAGTGCGACCTTGCCTTCAACAGTTCCGGACGGACAATTCAATATCGTGGCTGCCACAGGAGAGGTCAGGACAACATCATCGTCGTAATGCGACATGATGCCGTCGAGATTGTGTGAGTTCCACGCTTCGATCCAGTTACGTGCAAAGTCCTTAATGTCCAGCTCCGGAGACATGCGACCTGATCATAAATAGCCGCCTTTAGGCATATCTTGCTCCAGCGCAATCGCCTGCCTGTTTCAGCGCTTCGGCCAAATTCGGAAGCTTTACTTTTTCTCCTGTAGCCACTGTGAACACTACTTCGACTTAAGGTCCCAAGTCTCCTGGATGGCACGCGCCGGGCGACGCCGGTGTTGGCGGGCTGGGCGGAGTCTTCCAGGGGACATTCACGAAATCGAAGAACTCGTTCAAGTTCGGTTGGGCGGCGTCGCGCGCGGTCAGATATTTTCCATCGTGAACAAAGCGATCTTCCACAAACTTGATGATCGCGGTGTGGTCCATCGGTGTGTGAGCTACGTAGTGTTTTCGGGTAAACGGTGAGATCACGAGATTAGGCAGGCGGAAGCCTAATTGGGCGGCGAATCCCTGCTGCGCCGCAGCGTCTCCGGGATGCGCTCCTGGATACGTGCTTTTCAAATCGCAATGCAGATTGCCCGTACCGCCTACGCAGGGCAGGAACTGATCGGGATTCACAGCAATGCTGCGGATGTCGGTAGTGATGCCCAATGTAGCGTCAGTGAAATCGTTTGTGTGACCGGGGACCGGGGGAACGTGATCGAACGGCCCGCCTCCTTCATCATAGGAAAGGAAGAAGACCGAATCGTTCCAAGATGGGCTTGCCATGAAGGCGTTGATCATCTTTGCCATCTCCTGCTGGCCGATGAGAATTGAAGTGCCCGAGCCGGGGTGCTCATCGCTGATTCCGAATCCGGGCTCGATGTACGCGAAAGCCGGGAGCGTCCCGTTGTTCAGGTCAGTCAAGAACTGTGACAACGGCGCAATATGACTCGGGTCGATACAGAAGTTGTTGTTAGGATCGCCAACGGCTTGTCCCGAAGGTTGAGTCGGTGCGTTGCATGCCGCCCCGGTTGGATTGTCGTATAGATACTTCGCCGAGTAGTTGAAGTACGAAAATGTGGTCGCGGGAAACTTGTTGGCATGGCTCGGTTGACATTCATCGGTGCCGGCGGGACATTCGTCTTCTGTCACTGAGTAGTAAATCTTCCACGAAACTCCGGCTGCGTCGAGCTTCTCGAAAATGGTTTCAATATTCAGACCTCCGACATGGTCATCGTTCGAAGGATCGCGCACTAAGCCTTGGGTGGTGCCTCCGGACATCGTCGCCAGACGATTTGGAATGGTCTTGCTTGCAATCGGAGAGAACCAGCGATCGGACAAGGCAAATTGCGATGCCATGAAGTAGTAATAGTTGAGAAAACCATCATCGTAGTAGCCCATTGCGCGCCGGCCTTTGAGATCGGTGAATTTACCCGTTCCGGCTCCGCTCTTGGCGAAACCCTCAGCGGTATGCACAAATCCATTCATCAGGGTCGAGCGCGAAGGTGAGAAGTCGAATCGGTTCACATCGCCATAGCTCTCCAGCCAGGCCGAGGTCAGGTCATCCACACAGGAAGTGCTCAGCTTGAAGAGGTTGAACTCGTCTCCTTCGTCGTCCGGATTTGGGAATTTAGTGAGCTTGTCTTCAATTCCATCGACGTCGTACTGCTTGCCATCGTCGCCGATCTCAAAGCCGTGGCTCTTGCGATAGGGATTGAGCATCCCAAAGTAATTGTCAAAGCTGCGGTTCTCCTGCATGAGGAAGATGACGTGGTTGATCTCGTGCATATCTTTTACCGTTAGCTGCACAGACGCAGTTGCAGTTTGGTTATTTGGTCCTTTCGCCGTAGCAACGCATGTGACCGTGTCTTTCGGCGTGACCGACAGAGTGCCGCCATTTCCGGGCAGAGTGCCGCTGAATTCCTGGTTGCCATTGCTATCGCTGCAGACAACTCCTGTGTCGGAGGCATTGGCGGCTGTCACCGTCAGTGTTGAGCTTTGCCCGGGGCTGACAGCGGGCGGGTTCGCGGTGATCGTGACCGACGGTTTGAGCTGCATCACTGTGACCGTGACATGAGCGGAGCTGGTACCACCGCCACCCGTGGCAGTGAGCGTGTAAGTGGTCGTTTGCGTCGGCGAAATGCCGGCAGATCCGGAGGCAGCAACGGTTCCAACCCCGTTGTCAATTGTTACGGTGGTCGCGCCGCTGGTTGCCCAACTCAGAGTGGTGCTCTGTCCCGCAGCGATAGTGGTGGCCGCTGCACTGAAGCTGCCGATCGAGGGTGGTCCGGCGGGCTTTGGCGAGCCTGCGACGATGCCTCTTCCACATCCAGAGGTGAAGCTAAGAAAAAGAAGAAAAAAACTAAAAAATGAGAACTTGCAGATGCTCGGTCCCGTTACTGACATATGGCCTAGA
>DATEMI010000665.1:0-2155 GCA_035275665.1 Terriglobales bacterium
TTAAGGATTTATATGAGGTCTGCGGTCAGGCTCAAAAGAGCATTCGTTGGATGTGTTCGCCTGAAAAGCGCAGCGATCTGTTCACGCATCTGCTCCGGCGGGAAGCCGCGCGTGAAGATGCACATCTTGCGAGCCGATACGAAGTCGGCAACACGGAGATGCTTCAGACTATCCGCGAAATCAGCCATGTATGCTTGGTTTCGCTCAGGATCTATATCGTACAACCGGGGCTCTCGAAGGACTTAGCAACTCCAGAACAACTGGAGCTGCTGAGCGTGGCCGAGAATCACTTGGCGGAAATCTACGAAGTTCCTTTCGGTGTGATTGGGAGTGCGTAGCGTACTGTCCACACTCGTGTCTCGTGATGCGCCTGTTTTTGGTGCGATGGCTGGGCTAGGAACGAACGGTAGATAGCGGCTCCTTTCGTCGTGGAAGGCCGAACCTCGGATTCAAAGACCTTCGCGCCGAGACATCGTTGTTAGCTGACGAACCATCGCCAAGAAGTGCTTGATTCTTGTCCCTACAATCAATCGCGTCGTCCGTCTATTCTCGATGGCGATTGCGACAAGTCGACCTTGCGCCGTCCTTCTGGAGATCTGAAATATCCCCCCGCCGCTCACGCCTTGGAGCTTAGGTGGAGTGGCGTGCCTTCCATCAACCTGAATCTCTTTATGGTCAAAGTCGAGCAAGATGTGATCTGCTTGTGACATTTTGTTCCTGTCGATACTCGGCAGCCTCCACCGGATTCGTCGAGCAGCGAAATGACTGCTGATAGATATGGCGCTGGGCCTTTGACACATGCAGTTGTGTCTTTGATGCAGAATAGCCAGGCACGAGATAGAACGATTCCAAACTCCGATCATCAGGCCGGTCATCTAGATCGACTTCTCCGGCGCCTAGAAAATTGCGATGCTCGAAGGCTCCCAGTTGCCCCGCCGACAACGCGAGCACTCCCATATCGAGATCGTTACGACCGGCCGAGAATTTTAGATGCGCTCTGTATGGCGGTAACGGGCGTAACTTGCCGCCCTTGCCTTCGGAAGGAGCGTAGAGTGTTGCAGAGCCGGCGTCTTGAATCGCGTGCGCTGCCGTAAACGCGTAGAACTGTGATTCCATGCGTACGAGCACGCAAGACCCAATCCGGTCGGGCTGGCCCGCAAGGTTAACGAACAGTGGAAGGACGGATTCCTGCAGGCATTCGGTTAATCGACGTTCCTCTTCTGATTGTTTGGCTGACGCCTCAGCCAGAATCGCTCGAAGATCGATCCCATGCTGACGGGTAAGCGCGACGACTTCGCGAACGGTCTTATTGAGAGAGCGCCCTTCGTCCCTACGCCGTTTGACGAAGTCGATTCGTTTCAACATCCACGTCGCGCCGCATTTAGTCTAATCACGATTCGCCTTTGGTTTCGGGTCGAAGTAGACGTCGTTTGTAGCCTCTGCCAGATCATCCAGTGAGGTCACCGAACGGTCGATTGTGAACTCTTTGGCCGTTCGTTCGTAGATGTGGTAGGGCTCGAGCTCCCGTTCCGAAAGAAGAATGACCCTTCTTCGCGATGAGAGTTGCGCCGCGCGGCAGCGATTGATTTCTTCCGGCGTGAATGCGGCAAGTTTTGAGAATAGAATGAAAGACTTGACTCGCTTTTCGGGAAGTGCATCCGCGAGACGCGACATCTTCCGAACATCCTCCTCGGTGATCTCGTCGCGCGTCTTCGCCTCGCCGATCACAATCGACGGTTTGCCGCCGAGCATCTCCTGATGTAGGACCACGAAATCGGTCTCACAGGTTTCAATCCCTGCGGTTTTGGGAGTGGCATTCATATTGGTCATATACAAGCTACGGCCGTGGAGCACCGTATCCAACTGCTGCAGAGTCAAAGCCACGGGAATACTGCCCTGTTGATGGTCATCCTTCCCAAAGAGTCCGGTTCGGCGATAGGCCCAGTCGCGGTCGCGCAGCTGCGGCGTGATGTTGAAGTGCAACCCGCAGTACTCGCAGGTCGTTTCCGTCGCAATGTCGTCGAGCGGAATCCAGAAATCGAGAGAGCAGTTGGGGCACTTGAGAGACAGCCCCACTCGAAAGACGCCTTGCTTGAGCAGGTATAAGAAGGCGTCTTCGGGCTTGAGCGCGCGGCCTGGTGTGCGCTTCTCGATG
>DATEMI010000666.1:0-17875 GCA_035275665.1 Terriglobales bacterium
TCAAAAGCATCGCAGGAGATCCTTCGCGCAAAAGAAGCGCTTCAGAATGACAGCTTTAACAGCATCGAATTCATGGCGCGCCTGAAGTCGATCCCCTTCGTTAAGTCTCACTCCACTTCTCTCCACCGTCGCGATGCCCTCTGGCAGGTCGAACGGGCAGCATGGAGCGAAGGTCCGCTGCTGGCCGATCTTGCCGAGCCCGACTCGCCTTCTCCTCTGGCGCAAATGACTGCTGAAGAACGTCTTGTGGCCGATTATCACGGCATCGGAATGACGGTTGGCCCCCACCCAATGGTTTATCGCCGCAAGGAGATGAACCGAATGCGCGTGATCCGCGCGACCGACCTGCAGGGAATGCAGCACGGACAACAGGTTCGCATTGCCGGCTGCGTCATTGCGCGCCAGCGTCCGGGCACAGCAAATGGTTTCATCTTCCTGAGTTTGGAGGACGAAACGGGTATCTCCAACGCGATCATCACGCCCGATCTGTACGACCAGAATCGGCTACTCGTGATTCACGAGCGTTTTCTTCTGATTGAAGGAATTCTCCAGAATGTCGAGAACGTGATCTCAGTGAAAGCGATGCGAGTAGCCAAGCTGGAAATCACCGAGGCCGCTACGCGCTCACATGACTTTCACTAACTACTTCGAAACCCGACACGGATCTGACAGATTCTACGGATCTCACGACAGTCCGCGCGCATGATTCACTCGCTTCCTTACTTCTCATCCATCAACTTTGCTTAATTCCAAGTTGTTCGCGAGAACTAAGAGTCGCGATGGACCCTGTTTTCCACCTCAACTTCTCTCTCGTTCCACACTCAAAGGTTGCTAGAATGAGAAAGTTGTGTTGTGCCATCTGTGGAGGTCGTTGTGATCTTCGCGCTGCCGATGGGCGCTCAACATCCAAATTAACCCCCTAACTTGGAGAAGATCATCCATGCCAAGAGCAAAAAGTCCCAATAGGAAGGCGTCCGGCGCAAACGGTGATGCCGGGACCAACGGCGCCACCGCTGCGGCTACCAAGACCGCCATTTCAGCATTGCAAACCAGTTCTGCTATAGAAAACAATACGAGTCAGACCCAAACGCCGCGCCTGTCGCGCGCTACCGACAGCAGCGTTCATCCCAGCGTGAGCGAAGAACAGATTCGCCGCCGAGCGTACGAACTGTATGTGCAGCGTGGAGGCACGCACGGCCGGCACATGGACGATTGGTTCCGCGCGGAATCGGAACTCCTCGGCCGTGCGTCTTAGCCGAGGAAATCTCGTAACGAAAGGGCAGGAGCATTGAGCAAGACCGTACTTCTGGTCGATGACAATCCGATTCAGCTTTCGGCGCGGCAAATGGTGTTGAAGCAGGCGGGAATGGAAGTCCAGGTCGCTACCAGTGCCGACAGCGCTCTTGCCCTCCTTCGCACCCTCTCCCAAGCAGAGAAAATCGGTGTCGTGGTTACCGATCACATCATGCCGCACGCTACTGGCTCGGAATTCGTCCACATGCTGCGTGAGATCAATCCGGAAGTTCCGGTCATCGTCATCAGCGGCATGCCCGAAGTGGAAAAGGAATACGAGGGGATGAACGTGCTGTTCCGTCAAAAACCCTGTCCTCCGGCCGAGCTCATTCATTTGGTGCAGTCTGCGGTGGACAGTTCCGGACCGGGAAAGTGATCCCAGTCTGGTTGTAATTCAAAGCTGTTAGGAGCAATTGCCAAGCCGCAATTCGCCTCAAAGCAGGTAGAATTGTGACTTCCGGAACTCCGCACGTTCCGCCCAATCCATGCCGTTGTTCGGAAGCTTCGCCCTCATTTTCGCTCTGGTTCTGAGTGCCTACTGCTTGTTTGCGGGAATGGTCGCGCTGCGCTGGCAGGCGGTTGGCATTCCAAGTGATCGTCTGGCCGAAACGGCCCGCCGCGCGGGAATCGCGACCTGGGCTGGAGTGGCCGCGGCAGCCTTCGCCCTGGTTTGGGCGGCGTTCAATAACGACTTCTCGGTCGCCTACATCCTGCATCACAGCAATCGCGACCTGCCCATTCCGTACAAGTTCGCAGCCCTCTGGTCCGGACAAGAGGGTTCGCTCCTTTTCTGGGCCCTGCTGCTGAGCACCTACGGCCTGGTGCTTCGTCTGCGGCACAAGGTCGATGTGAAGCTGACGGCGTATGCATCCACGATCCTGGCTGCGATCCAGTTGTTTTTCCTGCTGCTTCTGAATTTTGCGGCGACTCCTTTCTCGCTAGTTAGCGGAGCAATCCCGCCCGACGGCAATGGACTGAATCCGCTGCTGCAGTATCCCGAAATGGTCATTCACCCGCCGATGCTGTACCTCGGCTACGTGGGATTCTCAGTGCCGTTCGCCTTCGCGCTCGGCGCGCTGATCATGAAGTATCCCGGCGAGAAGTGGATTCACATCACCCGGCGCTGGACGATGGTGACGTGGTGCTTCCTGACCTGCGGCGTCTTCCTGGGCGCGCACTGGGCCTATTCCGTTCTGGGATGGGGCGGTTACTGGGGCTGGGACCCGGTTGAGAACGCCTCGATTTTCCCATGGCTCACCGGAACTGCCTTCCTGCATTCGGTGATGATGCAGGAAAAGCGCGGGATGCTGAAGACCTGGAACGTTTGGCTGATCTTCTGCACCTTCATGCTTTCCATTCTGGGAACCTTCCTGACGCGCAGCGGAGTCGTCAGCTCGGTACACGCATTTGCGCAGTCTTCGATTGGGGATTGGTTTCTCTGGTTTCTGGCTTGCATCTTCGTCGTCTGTCTCTTCTTCTACATTCGCAATCGTGATCATCTCCGCAGCGAGCATCGACTGGAATCGCTGCTATCGCGCGAATCAAGCTTCCTCTTCCAGAATCTGGTGCTGCTTGCAGCGTGCTTTGCTGTGCTTTGGGGAACGCTGTTTCCAATCTTGTCCGAGTGGATTCAGGGCAGAAAAGAAACCGTCGGCCCTCCTTTCTTCAATCGGGTCAACATTCCGATCGCGCTCTTCCTGCTTTTGCTCACTGCCGTTGGACCACTGCTCGCGTGGCGCCGCACATCATGGGCGAGTCTGAAGCGGAACTTCACAATTCCGTTCATCGTTTCTGTTCTGACGGCCGTCGGTCTGATCGCACTCGGCGTTCGTCCGTGGAACGACACTGCCCAGCTCTACTCATTGATGGCAATCTCGCTCGCCACTCTTGTGACGGCAACGGTGGCATCTGAGTTCATTCGTGGCGGACGCGTGATCGCGCGCCACACTGGGCAGAACCTGCTTGCGTCGATGATCACTCTCACTCGCCGCAACACGCGTCGCTACGGCGGATACATCGTTCACTTTGGCGTGGTCGTCATCGTCGTTGGACTCGCCGGTGCCGCCTTCAATCAGCAGAAAGAGCAGGAGATGGGCTTCGGCGACAAAATGCAGATCGGCCCGTACACGCTCGTCTGTGACAGCTACACCCAAGAAGATAATCCCAACTACTCCATCGAGTATGCGGTCCTGAATGTGTACAAAAATGGGAAGCCGCTGTTTCAGATGTTCCCGGCGAAGAAGTTCTTCAAAGCCAGCCAGCAGCCGGATACCATCGTCGCCAATCACTCCACTCCGAAAGAAGATTTGTATGTCATCTACGCAGGAAAAAACTTTGATACGGACCGTCCGATCATCAAAGCATTCATCAATCCGCTTGTAATGTGGATTTGGGCAGGCGTCTGGATTCTGATCTTCGGCACAGTGGTAGCTATGGTCCCGCCCATGAGTGCTGCAGCAGTTCCACAGTCGCAGCGCGTGCGCCCAGTCACAATTCCAGTGCCCGTAAGCTCTGAGCCAGTCGAGGCAGGTGACTGAATGAGTAGTTTCCGCAAGGCCTGCTCGGCTGCGATCGCCGTCGCCTTTGCCGTAGCGCTGCTCGGTGCGAGCGGCGATACGGCGCGATTCGATGAGCTTGGTCATCACCGCATTATTTGCGTCTGCGGCTGCAACCAGATGTTGCTCGAGTGCAATCACGTAGGCTGCACTTACTCCGACAAGATGCGGCAGGAGCTCTCCGCCGCCGTGCAGAACGACCCCAGCGATGATGTCATTTTGCAGTCGTTCGTGCGCGAGTACGGAACGACCGTCCTCGCCGCTCCAAGCGCGCGCGGATTTGATCGAGTGGCCTGGATTATGCCTTTCGCCGTGTTCTTCGCGGCTACATTTGGAGCTGCAATCGTGATCCGCAAATGGAAAGAGCGGCAGCCGGCTCCAGTTACGCCGGTCAACTCGGCGGCCTTCGACCCATATCGGGAACAAGCTCGACGGGAGACTGAGCTGTGATTGCCATCGCATGCATTCTGTTTGCTGCCGGTCTGCTTCTCTACGTCTTTGCTCCCGGAGTGGTGTTTGAACGTGCCACCGACAAATCGCGCCTTGCGTATCTGGAAGAACGCAAACAGGTGGTCTACGAAAACCTGCGTGACCTGAACTTCGATTACAAGGCTGGCAAGTATCCAGCGCAGGACTACGAGTCGCTGCGAAGCTCCCTTGAAGCCGAAGCCGCCGAGATTCTGGCCGAGATCGCAGCTTTGCAAGATGCGCAGACTGCGGTGCAACCGGCGCGATAGACTGTTTCCAATCACCCACAGATTTGAATCGAATGATTAAAAGTCTTTTTCTGAAAACTTCTCTCGCTGCGCCTGCTCTGCGCTGCATGATCTCCGTCCTCATGCTAGCCGCTACTGTCCTTGCTGCCGACCTCACTGGAAGCGTGACCAACAAGACATCGAACAAGCCTTCAGCGGGCGATGACGTCGTCATCCTGAAGCTCGCGCAAGGCATGCAGGAAGCGGGTCGAACCAAGACCGACGCCAAAGGCAACTTCACCCTCCCAATTCCCGACGACGGCGGCCAGCATCTGGTTCGCGTGACTCACCAGGGCGTGAACTATTTCAAGCCTGCGCCGGTGGGCACCACCTCCGTCGAGATCGAGGTATATGACGTCGGCAAACAGGTGCAAGGCGTTGCCGGACGAGCCGACATCATGCGGGTTCAGACAAACAACGGCCAACTCGAAGTGACGGAGATGTTCGTGATCCAGAACAACTCCGCGCCGCCGAAGACGCAGATGAGCGACCGCAGCTTCGAGTTCACCTTGCCCGAAGGCGCGATCGTCGACGGTTCTCTCGCCGCGGGACCGGGAGGCATGCCGGTCAATTCCGCTCCGGTGCCCACAGGCAGCAAAAATCACTATGCTTTCGTGTTCCCAATTCGGCCGGGAGAGACGCGCTTTCAAATCAGCTATCACCTTCCCTATTCGGGAACCTTTGCGTTCCAGCCACAAATCATTACGCCGATGGAAGATGTCGTTGTGATGCTCCCGAAGAGCATGGACTTCAAGGGCGATACCTCTCAGTTCGCCAGCGGTGGCGATGAAAAAGGCATGAGCATCTTTGTGGCTCATAACGTTGCCGCCGGAAAGCAGATGGCGTTTTCCGTTTCGGGAACCGGCCAAATTCCTCGCGAAGCTCAGGAGGACCCCGGCGATAACCAACAGAGCGCAGGCGCACAGACGCAGCCAGATAATCGTCCAGGCGGCGGTTTAGGCCGCCCTGAGGACACGCCGGATCCGCTCCATGCCTATCGGTGGTGGATCATCGGAGGTCTTGCGGCTGCGCTGGTTGTTGGGGCGATTGTTGTCATCAATCAGAAGCCGCGCACGCCAGTGGCTGCTCCGGTTGGAGCCATTGTCGCGTCCTCGCCAGCAGCTCACCCGCAGGCTCCTTCGCTCAATCGCGGAAGCTTGCTCGACGTGATGAAAGAGGAGCTGTTCCAACTTGAAACCGAGCGACTTCAGGGAAAAATCTCCGATCCTGAGTATCAGCAAGCGAAAGCGGCGCTCGATCTTACGATTAAGCGCGCTCTTGCGAGACAATCAGCTAAAGCATGAGTTCGAGTTCCCATTTACGGGTTCTTCGCATACGCTGCGCACTCCGCATCCGATCGCTGAGCTGGCAAGTCCTTCGGAGTCAACGTCAACAATGATGGTTTGCTGAAGTCGAAGAACTCAGCAGCAAAGTCGGGCTGCGCGGCATCGCGTGCAGTCAGGTTCCGCAGATTGAATCGCTTTTCAATAAACTTGAGAATAGCGGTCGTATCTGCTGCGGCATGCGAGACGACGTGAGGCTTTGTGTACGGCGAAACGACCATCAATGGCAGACGGAAGCCTGTGCGAGTGAAGTCGCCGACCGGATCCTTCGATTCCAGGTCTTTCGGCTTAATGCCATCCGGACTAACGGTCGCCATTGGCTTCACGTGGTCATAGAATCCGCCAGCTTCATCATAGGTCAGGAAGAAGACGGAGTCTTTCCAAATTGGGCTACCTATGAGCGCTCCGATGAGACTCTCGTCGTAGACTGCGCCCAATTGCACCGGGTTGCCAGGATGCTCATCGCGTCCAGTGTCGAAGCCAGGCTCGATCAATGCAACTGCGGGAAAATTTCCCGTGCTCAGATCGGTAAAGTAGTCGGTTTGTCCGGCTTGGCAAGGAGTGGCAGGATTATTCTTGCAGTCTACCGGGGCCAAATGCTGTGGATCCTTGTGGTTCACTCCCCACGCGAAGTTCGTAAGAGTCGTGAGTGGCGTGCCTGTCTTGCTCACATCGGAGTAATACACCTTCCATGAGACTCCCGCGTTGTCGAGCAACTGAAAGATGTTCGGTATGTCCATTAGTGGAGGTTGATGGACATATCCAGCCGTGGTTGCCGCCAGCTCCGCAAACCGATTGGGGGCGGAGTTCGATGGAATCGGAGAGAAAAAGTTGTCCGAAGTTCCAAATTGGGCAGCCAGGAAATAGTAGAACGGGAGCATCTGGTCGTCGTAGTAGCCCATGTTGCGCTCGCCGCGAACGTCGAAGTAGTGGTGGTGATCGTCTTGGGAATTGGCAAACTGCGAAAACCCGGCCGTAATGTGGACAAAGCCGTTCCCGAGATATGTATCCGACGCCGGATCGTCGCGATTGTACGCGCCATGGCTCTCCAGCCAGTCAGGACTGAAGTCTTCCACGCACTGATCCGTCAGTCGAAACGATTGCACAGTCACAGAGCTGCCGGTACTTACGTGTGCCTGGCTGTTGTCACTAATCGTAGCCGTCGGCGCTCCCGGGACAGGGTTGGCGACGGTCAGGGTAATGGAGGCGGTCAGCTTGGAACTGGACGTGAACGTGTAAGTAACGGATCCAGGTGTTGACGGAGCAGTCACAGTAGCGCTTGCGTTTGGACCATACGCTTGCGTGTGCAGCGGATCCGGTGGCGGAGTGATGGTCACGCTGGAGCCATCGGTCGTCGCCCAGGTAAGAAACGAGGTCTTACCGGGCGCCACAGTCAGCGGACTGGCTCCCACGATAATCCGCGATCCCGAATCAGGAGTAGTTCCCACGACGAGCGACGCCTGCGCAGTGGCTCCGGTTGTGGAGGTCGCCACAAGCGTATACAGGGTAGCTGTTGTCGGGGCGACTTTCATGCTTCCGCTGCTGGCAACGTGACTTCCATTGATAGTTACCGTTGCAGCATTGGAAGTCGTCCAGTTAAAGGGAGCGTCAATATCCGCATCGTTTTGTGGAACAAATCCTCTACTGGCGAGAGCGGAGGAATCCAGAGTGTCCACATCGCTAGGACCGCCCCAGGTCTTTACCTGCCGATATGTGTTCAAGCGAGCGAAGTAGTGATCGAAGGAACGGTTCTCCTGAAACATAAAGATGATGTGATTCAGAGCTGTAATGTCCCCCGGAGCTGGCGGAGGTGGCGGCGGAGGTTGTGTCGGAGGCGTTGAGGGCGGCTGCGACGGCGGATTAGCAGGCGGAGCCGTGTTGGCAGCTTGAGTCCCGCCGCAACTTGACATGAAAATTGCCAAAGCGAATACCAAAATCAGACTAACGATCGAATGTGATAGGGCCCGATTACGCACGAGAGCTGTTCCTTTCATCGAATACTTGGAAGCAGCAGCTCTCGCACTGGTTGCTGTACGAACGCGCTAAAAGATGACTAACTGGCTAATACCCACGACGGCATCTTGGAAGCGGTCCTCTGCATCGGTTCTTCGGCCCGTGAGTGGACTCGGTGGACTTGGGCGGACGGAGTGGACGGGTGCCTGCATCTATTCAATGTGCGTCTCTCGTCTTCGGCGTTTGGCCTCGTCGTTCCGGTACACAATGACCGGCTCTCGGGTTCCAACAGCTACTCCGATTTCTCCCTCGCCAGCGCTCACCTGAACGTTTTGCGGGCCGTTAACCGTCATCTTCGCGGCGCGGATCTGGCCCGGGTCCCACCCGATCGGCAATGGGGTTGAGAGTTCTTTTGCGGTGGTCGAGTAGAACGCGATGCGGTCACTGTCGAGAGGACAAAACGTGTTTTCCATTCCCACAATAGGAATCCCGTTCAATGACGCAGAGTACGTCTTCGCAGCCCAATCGACCTTGATCTCTGCGTTGCCCTCGAGGCCAATGATCGATCGCGTGTCTTCGCGGCGGAAAGACTCGATGTTTCTGGCGTGCAGTTGGAACCAGGGCACCATCACCAGGTAAAAGGTATCGAGCGCGTCATCGAGGCTCATATCGGCGCGAACAATCGCGTGCGAGCAGCCGTTGTAGAAGAGCGTCTTCATCACGCGATCGGCGGGACCGGTGGTTCTGCCTGACTGTCCCCAAACTGCGCTCTTGCGATAGATGGTTGCGAGGAGTGGAATCGGATCGCCGCCGAATGGGCACGTTCCCGGACCGGTCATGTACCAGAATGCGCTGATCTTGCCGATAAAGGCATAGCGCAACGCTTCAGAGCTGACATCGACTCCGCGTTTGGCAAACTCTTCCAGAACCTTATAGCGGCCGTCGCGCAGGTTTTTGATTCCGCTCGCCGGATGTTCGCGATCCCAATCATTGCGGATGGAGAAATACGAAAGCACATCCACGTGGGTCGTTTTGGGAAGCTTGTAGCGTTCACAGGTGTAACGCACGCGTTCCATTCCGGGACCGGCCATGTACTTTGCCAGCCCGACAATGTACGAGTTCTCGCCGGTCCAGTTGCGGCTCTCCCATAGCTCACCATCGGGACGCCGCGCGATGATCTTTTCGTCCCACGCCGGACTGCTGCGGTAAGCGTCGTCGTAGTTGTCTGAGAGCGTGGCGATGCAGTTGTACTGCTTCGCGTTCTGCATCAGGCGCATCAGGCCGTCGTATCCACCGATGCGCTGGTTCACTTCCGCGACCGCGGGATAGCCAGTGTCCTTGCCCCGATATTGCCAGCCCCAGAGATGGACGATCTGCGGCGAGTAGTCAGTCAGCTCCGCGATCTGCTTGATCAACTGCTCGCATTGCTCGAAGGTCGATGCCGGTTTTGGATAGCTCGGCTCATCGCAGCGAATGCCATAGATGAACGAATCGTCGTAGAGATGACTCGGGATCGCCGGCATGCGCCTGCGCACCAGCTTGGCGCCATCGAGCCAGGTGAGAGAAGTGCGATCGTCCGGAGCGGTGATGAAATCGAGACGACAGGTGGAGTCCTGTTCGACAAGCAGGTTGGGCGTCTGCTTATTGCCGCAGTTGCGCGGAGTGCCTGGGCCGGTGTTCATGTCGTAACAGAGGCTTCCATTCATACGATGCGTTTTTGTGGCGCCGATCGATGCGCGATGCGAACCAGCTTGTCCGACAACGTTCAGCTCGGTCCCGTCCATGAATGCAGTCGTCTCCTGCACACACAAGACATGATCTGTGCCAAGCATCACTACGGGCAGGGTCGCAGCGACATTGCCCCAGAAGGTATTCGGTTTCAGCGATCCGGATTTCACGGACTTCAGTTCCGCAAGCCAGCCGCCATCATCGCCATGCGCGAGCCACGCGGGGCCGTCCTCTTCGCGAACGGTGACAAGACGCGGCATGGCAACCTCTATCAGTTCATAACCGGCAGACTCGTGTACATCGCGCATGTCGATATGCACTTTTGAGCCCTCGATGGTGTAGCGAATGGCGAAAGACGCTGCTGGCCTGCCCCCATCGGCAACAGAGAAGAAGAAATCCACCTGGTTATTTCCCGAATTGGTCTTCTGCGACTGGACTGGTTGAGCGCTGAAACTCCATAGCTGCCGGTTGCAAACCGTAGCCATGATCGGCTTGCCCAGATCTTCGCCGCGCATCCGGCGTTGACCACGAGCAAGCCGGTACTCATAAGGAAGTCCATCGTGCCGATCGAGGACCACCTCCAGCTCCGCAGAGCGAATCACGATCGCATTGGCCGGAGCGGGACGGGTGTTCAGTGGTTCTTCTTCTGTAGCCTCGGAAGACTGCGCCACGAGCTTGCGCACGGCCAGTCCAGTCGCGGCTACGCCTGAAAATTTCAGGAAGGTTCGACGAGTAAGGTGGTCAGCTTCTTCTTGCATGTGAGGAATCTTGTCGATTTCAGTGATCAAAATCTAACATTCACATCCTGAACGCGATGAGAGTAACAAGGACTAGCCTAGTCTGCTCAGGCAATGCCGGGACTCCGTCTACGGCGGCGGTTCCGGTAGGCCCCGAACAGCGGAAAGTGGCTGGCGGCGCCCATGAAGAAGATGATGAAGAACGTGAGATAGAAGCTGAAGCGAGAAGTGATCGCGGATTGTCGCGCGAGCGCGGTCAGATTTGCCGGAATTGCTGCGGCACTCTGGCCTTCCGATTCCAGCCAGCGCAGAATCTTTTTATTGGCCCGCCAGACGATTCCCCACACATTGAGCAACAGAAACAATCCCATGCCTCCGCCGATGCCGATCGAGAGCGAACGATTGCTTTCCCATCCGTGCGCGTTCAGGCGCAGGAAGAGCCAGGAGGCAGCGATCATCATGATTGCCGTTCCGATGTAGAGCAGCGGTTTATTTCCAATCCGGAGCAGAGCATAGAAGATGATCCAGACCACAACCCAGATCACCAGCCAGCTCAGAAAGAAGGCTCCGGCATTCCCGTTTCCGTTCCTGGCTTCCATTCCGGCGATCTGCCCAAAGTAAGCAAAGCCGGAGAGGACCGCGATCAGAGAACTCCAGCGGAACCAGTTGAGCGCTCGCCACATCAGTCGGGGCAGGACTCTCGGGCGATCTCCCGGATCGAGCGCCGCCGCGAACTGCGTGCTGACAAGATTGAAGAAATAAAGGAATCCAATCCAGAGGATCGCGCTTACGATGTGCAGCCAGCGCCAGAAGATCTCCACGTTAGCGGTGGCGCCTTGCGGCCAGTGGAAGAGCGGAGCGGCCATTCCGTGAGTCTATTTCCAATACATAAAAGCAACGCCGCAAATAAGGAGGGCGATAGTGGCGGAAATGGCTACGCAGATGAGCAGCGTAACGCCAAACTCAAACGGGTTCCCGGGAGTTTGATTATCCGGTCGAACGTCAGTCATGCGAACTAATGTAGGGCTTGGAGCAGGGAACGCGCAAGTCAGGCGGTGCAATCTCTGCGGATGGATGCTCATTTGGGTGCAGATCAAAGCCGGCGCTCTACGGTGTGCGTGAATCGGTCGCGAAGGTCGTATCGAGCAATGCGCGGTAGAGCGGAGCCCTCAACCCGTCGGGCCGACGTTCGAAGGTGGCTTGAAACTGTCTGAATGTGTCAGTTTTGACCCACTTTAGGACGAGCAGCCATCCCCAATCTCGCCCCGATTGCTAATGGAACGGAGTTTCATACCAGCTGAAAAACTCTGCAGCTATCTTCCGAGTCAATATGTGCAGGACGCGTAAGTAATTGATGAATAAGCACATAACACGGACATCGACATGGAGCCTAGATTGCAATAGGGGAATTCGGAAGCAACGCGAAAGGGATTTTCTAATCGGTTCAATGGCAACTTACCCGGTCACAGAAACGACGCCATTTAGCATTGCCCGCCCCGGATCGAGAGAGCTCCGAGGCGCTACTCGCGCTCCAGCATTGATCGAGATCCTCGATGAGCGCTACTTCGTGCGCATGTTGCGGCTGGAGAGAAAACGCAGCGAGCGGTCTCATGATCCTTTTGCACTCATCCTCTTTGAGGCTCCTGAGTTCTTTCAAGACGGTGGCGCTCCGGAAATCGTAGGAGGAATTGCGCGGGCGGTGTCGATGTGTACCCGCGATACCGACGTCTTCGGCTGGTACGAGCAGGGTGCCGTTCTGGGTCTGATCGTGAGTCAGGTTGGCAAGCCCGCTTGCGCTAATTCCGGGATAATCTCGGCTCGCATTGCGGAAGCCTTGGAAGGGAAGCTTGCTCCGGAGCCATTGGCAGCACTCAAGATGCGAGTCCGAATATTTCCCGACGAGAGCGACGATGAGCGCGGTGATGGGAGCGACTACACTTTTTACCGCGATCTGTCGCGCACGCACGACCAGCAGCGGGGATCACGGGGCGCCAAACGGCTCATCGACATCGCCTTGAGCGCTCTCGCTCTTGTCGGCTTGTCGCCAGTCCTGTTCTTGATTGCGTTGTTGATCAAGTGCACTTCCAATGGACCAGTACTTTTCTGCCATAAACGCGTCGGACGCTTTGGAGTGCCGTTTACCTTCCTGAAGTTTCGTTCCATGTATGTGAACAATGATCCTTCCATACATCAAGAGTATGTTGCGAAGCTTATTGCTGGAGATTCCAAGCTAGGTCAGGCAGGCGTCGCCAAAGGTACAACGTACAAGATTGTTAATGATCCGCGAATTACACCTCTAGGTAGATTTCTCCGTAAGAGCAGTCTCGACGAACTTCCACAGCTCATCAACGTCCTGAAGGGCGATATGTCGTTGGTCGGACCGCGGCCGCCGCTGCCGTACGAATTCGAACGCTATCGCGCCTGGCATAAAAGACGAGTCTTCGAAGTTAAGCCAGGCATCACCGGGCTATGGCAGGTGATGGGTCGATCAAAGACTACGTTCGACGAGATGGTTCGTCTCGATCTGCGCTACGCGCGGAGCTGGTCGTTAGGACTCGATTTAAGAATTTTGTTGGAAACACCGCGGGCGGTGCTCTCAGGCGAAGGAGCTTATTAGCGCCGTCGCACTACTTATTCGATATCAAGAAAAAGGGGCAAAAATGCATAGAGTGCGTGTGGCTGTAGTGGGTTGTGGTTACTGGGGACAGAACCTGCTGCGCAATTTCTGTGAACTTGAAGAAGCTGAAGTCCTGATGGTGTGTGACTTCGATGCACGGGCGCTGGCGCGAGCACAACGTCGTTACCCGGCCATTGAGATTACACAAAGCTTTACCGATGTAATTCTCGATCCGCGAATTGAGGCTGTAGTTCTTGCCACTCCCGTCTCGACCCATTACTCGTTCGCGAAACAGGCACTGCAGGCGGGCAAAAACGTTCTGGTGGAAAAGCCGCTGGCGCAGACCAGCACAGAAGTCCTTGAGCTGATCGAGATCGCCGAGCGCAATGGCAAGAGCTTGATGGTGGATCACACCTTCCTGTACACCAGCGCCGTGCGCCGCATGAAAGCAATGGTCCAATCCGGCGAGATGGGCAAGCTGCTCTATTTTGATTCCGTGCGAATCAGCCTCGGCCTGGTACAAAGCGACATTAACGTTCTTTGGGATCTTGGTCCGCATGATCTCTCGATCATGGACTATGTCTGCGATCGCACGCCATTTGCAATTTCCGCGACCGGCGTCAAACATCTCTACACCCCGTACGAGAACATCGCATACGTGACGGTTCATTTTGAGGACAATCTGATTGCTCACTTCCACCTTAACTGGCTAGCTCCTGTTAAAGTGCGGCGCACTCTGGTCGGCGGCAGCAAGAAGATGCTGGTGTATGACGACATGGAATCCAGCGAGAAGGTGAAAGTGTACGACAAGGGTGTCGTGCAGAACCTGGATCCGGATCGCCGGGAAAAGATGCTGACCGGATATCGCAACGGCGACGTTCTCGTTCCCAATTTGGAAACCACGGAAGCCCTGCGATTGATGGCAAAAGAGTTCATCGCGTCGATCGTGGAGAAGCGTCCCGCCCTCAGCGACGGCCATGCCGGTCTGCGAATCGTTCGCATGCTGGAAGCTGCACAAGAATCGATAGATGACAACGGACGCATGGTATTCCTCAACGAAGGACCAATCGCTGCGGAAGCGGTCGCGGCGATGAACGCAACCGGCGATTAGCACCGGTGACAAACTTCCGATCCGAGCTCGGGTAACCCCGGGCTCGAATTGTTTTGGGACGATTCTCACCCTGGTGTGCCTTGCGGCTGTTCTTGAATATTCAATTTTCCTCGGACGACGTGTGCAAAGCTTTGCACCGAATGAGCCTGAAACGGCGTCTGAGCGGTTGGCCAGGGCTCGATTTCGAAGACTCCAAAGATCGAATTTCAAGCTGTCTGGTGGGTTACCGCTTATGTGCAAGATTTTGCACACCCGATCTCCTCAGGAAATGATTGCCTGCCATGCATCCTCTGCAGTCCTAGCAAGTATATGAAAATGAGCTACTTACAAAGCTTGCTGGTTTTGTGATTTCGGAGCAGGCTGCAAAATTTTGGAACGCGGTGTGCATTGAAGAGGGCATCCCGGAACAAGAGGCGTCGAGTTTCGCCGGGTCAGCCTGCAGAAGATGAGGCTGGGACTCAGAGGGCGAAGCTACGTGCGGCTTCCGGCCACCTTCCCCTCCAAAACGCAAGAATGGTCATTTGCCTTCTTGCGAATTCACAGAAAAGCAGGGAGACCGCATGGGCGATTTTTGCAGGATTGCTCCAAACGTAAAGCTCGGAGAGAACGTGGCTATTCACGCCTTCGTGAATCTTTATGGTTGCTCGATCGGAGACAACAGCAGAGTTGGCGCTTTCGTCGAGATTCAAAAGAACTCGTCGATCGGCAAAAACACGAAAATCTCAAGCCACACCTTCGTCTGCGAAGGCGTCACCATTGAGGACGACGTCTTCGTCGGCCACAACGTTTCGTTTATCAACGATAAGTATCCGCGTGCAACCAATGGAGATGGGAAGCCGCAAAGCGAGGCCGATTGGGGTGTCGTAAAGACTTTAGTGAAGCGCGGAGCTTCCATCGGAACCAGCGCCACAATTCTGTGCGGCATCACCATCGGAGAGAACGCAATCATCGGGGCAGGTAGCGTGGTTACCCGCGACGTACCCGACAACGCTGTTGTTGCCGGCGTCCCCGCAAGGTTTATTCGCAGTACGCAAGAGATCAATAAAGGAGAAGAGGTCGTCCTCGCATGAAAGTACCTTTTGTAGATTTATCCGCTATCCATAAACCGCTCGAGCAAGAGTTCACCGCTGTTTTCCAGCGAGTGCTGGAAAAGTCCTCATTCATCCTCGGACCCGAGATCAAGAACTTTGAGGATGCCTTTGCCGCATACCTCGGAGCCGATCACTGCATTACGGTCAACAACGGAACCACCGCTTTGCACCTGGTCCTGGCTGCGTTGGGAATTGGACCCGGTGATGAAGTCATTACCGTTCCGAATACCTTTATCGCCACTGCTGAGGCGGTGAGTGCGGTGGGCGCCACGCCGGTATTCGTCGACGTAGATGCGGTGTCGTTCACGATGGATCCCGCTCAAGTCGAGAAGGCCATCACCTCGCGAACCAAAGCGATCCTGCCTGTGCATTTGTACGGTCAGTGTGCCGATCTCGATGCGCTTCTTGCCATCGCTGATCGCCATGGTCTGCCGTTGATTGAAGATGCTTGTCAAGCACACGGTTCCGAGTACCAGGGCCGGAAGGCGGGAACGATCGGTCTCGCAGGATGCTTCAGCTTCTATCCCGGCAAGAACCTTGGAGCTTTGGGAGAAGGCGGAGCGATCTCGACGAACGATACCGCGCTTGCGCAAAAGCTGCGCATGCTCCGCGATCACGGATCGCTGCGCAAATATGAGCACAGTCAGCCGGGATTCAACTTCAGGCTCGAGGGGCTCCAGGGTGGATTACTTGCAGTGAAGTTGCCTCACCTGGATACGTGGAACAACCAACGGCGAAAGGTCGCATCGCTCTACAACGAGAAACTGCGGGATGCGAACGTTGTACTGCCGGTTGAGATGCCCTACGGCAAGCACGTCTTTCACCTGTACATCGTGCAGATCGAGAATCGCGATGAGGTAAAGGCGCAGCTAGCTCGTGCCGGTATCGATACGGGACTTCACTATCCGGTACCGCTGCATCTCCAGGAAGCCTACCAGCAGCTCGGCTACAAGAAGGGCAACTTCCCGGTCAGCGAGAAATTGTCTGAGCACATTCTTTCGTTGCCGATGTATCCCGGATTGTCAGCAGAAGCGGTAGAGCACGTAGTTACAACCTTAACTGAGGCGGTGAAATGTCAGGCAGCAACGGCCAGCGCGCGGTAGCCGCTCGGACAGTCGCAGCGACATTCGGTCGCAAGGAGGCACGCAAAGACCCACAGTGGGAGTGGAACTTTGCTGCCGACCTGCGCTCCCGGAGTTCGCGCGAAGAGTTGCTGGCGCAGTTTGCCAGATTCCGCAGCGGAGAAAGCCCTCTCGACGTGACTATGCGGCGCGTGCTGCTGCGCTCGCTCTGCCGTGCCGCCGGTCATGACCTGCAAGTCAATCCCGAAGTGGTACTCAAACATCCGGAAACCATGGAGTTCGGGGATTCGGTATTCATCGGCGCGCATTCCATGATTCAGGGCCGCTACGATGGGCAGTGCAAAATCGGGAATCACGTCTGGATCGGCCCGCATGCCTACTTCGATGCGCGCGACCTGATCCTCGAAGACTACGTGGGGTGGGGGCCGGGAGCGAAGGTGCTGGGTTCACAGCACACCGGCGATCCGATAGACGTTCCCATCATAGCCACGAGCCTGGTGATCAAGCCGGTCGTCGTCGGTTATGGGGCCGACATCGGCACCAACGCAACCATCCTGCCAGGTGTGCGGATCGGGGCACACGCGATTGTCGGAGCGGGCGCAGTGGTTACTTCCGACATTCCGGATTATGCGGTAGCTGCAGGCGTACCTGCGCGGGTGTTGCGCATTCGCGAAGGTGCTCCGCAGAACGAACTTGTGGTTGGGGAGAAGCTCTGACATGGACCAGATTGCCGGCCGGAAGTTTCTTGTTACCGGAGGCGCCGGATTTATCGGCAGCCATATTGTCGATGACCTGCTTGCACGCGGTGCCGCAGAGGTTCGCGTGCTGGATAACTTTGTTCGCGGGTCGTGGTCGAACGTGCAGGATGCGCGCGCTACCGGTCGAGTGCAAGTTGTTCGCGGCGACGTTTGCGACGCTGCCCTGGTCGATCGGCTCACCGCCGACGTTGATGCGGTTTTTCATCAGGCAGCTCTGCGAATTACCCGATGCGCCGAAGCTCCGCGCGAGGCGGTCGATGTTCTGATCGTCGGCACTCTCAATGTCCTTGAGTCCGCTGTTCGCCATAAAGTGAAGAAGATCATCGCAGCTTCTTCTGCTTCCGTTTACGGCAATCCTTCCTACTTGCCGATGGATGAGGCGCATCCGTTCAATAACCGCACTCTCTACGGAGCAGCGAAGATCGCGAACGAACAAATGCTGCGTGCGTTTAACGAAACATACGGGCTGCGGTACGCGGCGTTCCGCTACTTCAATGTTTATGGCCCGCGCATGGATCTCACCGGCGTCTACACCGAGGTCCTCGTGCGCTGGCTGGATGCGATCGAAGCCGGAACATCGCCGTTGATCTTTGGTGACGGTTTGCAATCGATGGACTTTGTCTATGTGAAAGACGTCTCACGCATAAATATCCTGGCTCTCGAAAGCGATGTTTCTGATGAAGTATTCAACGTGGGCACTGGTTGCCAGACCACGCTGAACGAACTCTGTGCTGCAGTGCTCGAAGCCACGGGTTCGTCGCTGAAACCCGAGTACCGGGCGGCTCGCTCCGTCGCCAACGTTCGCGCGCGTAAAGCAGCAATCGAGAAGGCGGAGAAAATGCTCGGGTTCCG
>DATEMI010000667.1:0-2468 GCA_035275665.1 Terriglobales bacterium
CAAGGGCCAGTATGCCTATCTCAGCCCTCATGTCGGCGACATGGAAAATCTTGAGACGGTTCGTGCATTGGAACGTGGTCTCGCTCATTTCCGCGCCATCTTTCGATGTGATCCCACGCGAGTTGCTTGCGACATGCATCCCGGATACCTCTCGACGCGATGGGCCGAGACTTTTTCCCAAGAGAATGGTCTGCCGATCATCCGGGTACAGCATCATCATGCCCACATCGCATCGCTCGTGGCCGAGCACGGCCTCGATCCATCAGAAAATGTCATCGGCATCGCCTACGACGGAACGGGATTCGGCACCGATCGTGCGATATGGGGCGGAGAGATTCTCATTGCAAATTGCGCTTCGTGCCGACGAGCGGCGCATTTGAAGTACGTCCAACTGCCTGGTGGCGATGCCGCCATTAAGCGACCATACCGTGTGGCGCTTACGCACCTCGCCGCGGCCGGCATCGACTGGAGTCACGATCTGCCCTGCGTAGCGGCAACGCCGGACAACGAACTCCCGGTTCTGCGAAAGCAAATTGATACTGGGTTCAACTGCACTCAGACCACCAGCATGGGACGTCTTTTCGACGCTGTCGCATCGCTGCTGGGCGTCTGCCACCTCGCTTCTTATGAAGGTCAGGCAGCGGTAGAACTTGAGATGTTGAGTGATCCTTCTGGCAGCGGAGCCTACCGTTTTGATCTGGACGGTACCGAGGTGATTGCGCTCAATCCGACGCCAGTTTTTGAAGCCATCATTTCGGATTTCCGCGAAAAGGTCCCGCTGAGCATCATATCGGCACGTTTTCATGCCGCTGTTGCAGACTCCATGGTCGAGATCTGCTGTCGACTGCAATCTGAGTCTGCAATAAAAACTGTCGCTCTCACTGGCGGTGTGTTTCAAAACGTCCGCCTTCTCGAGCTCTCGAAAGCTCGCTTGATCGATTCCGGATTTAACGTACTAACGCATCGCATTGTTCCGCCGAATGACGGAGGCTTGTCTCTCGGCCAGGCAGTCATCAGCCTCACCCGGTAATTCCTCCAACAACAAAGGGAATTGTCAGAGACTTGCAGCCCACCGCTCCGACCAGTAGGCTTGTCTGTCGTTCACGACGAGTCGCGTGAACGACCACTCTTTCCGCACGCATTCGGAGGATCATGCGAACTTTATTCTTAACACTGCTGGTTTGCCTGACTGCTGGGTCCTTAACCCAGGCACAAACGCAAGGGCAGCCGAGCCTGATGCCCCTTCCCTCCTCCATGCAGTCCGGACCCGGGCACCTTCTCATCAACCAACAGTTCACACTGGCAATGACCGGGTACAAAGAAGCGCGACTCGATCGCGCCGCACAACGTTTCATCAAGTCGCTGACCACGCAGACCGGAATGCCGTTCCATCCGACATCCAGCGATCCTGCGAAGGCCACGATGCGAGTCAATGTCGCACATGCGAGCCTGCCAGTGCAGGATATCGGCGACGACGAGTCTTACAAGCTTGAAGTCACTTCACAAGGGGCAGTGCTCACCGCTGTAACACCGATCGGCGCGCTACATGGCTTGCAGACATTTCTTCAACTGGTGCAGCTGGGCTCGGATGGTTTCTCTGTTGCCGCAATTAGCATTGAGGATCGGCCACGCTTTCCTTGGCGCGGATTGCTCATCGACGTCAGCCGTCACTTCATTCCACTCGATGTTTTGAAGAGAAACCTGGACGGAATGGCTGCAGTAAAGCTCAACGTCCTGCACTGGCACCTGTCTGACAATGAAGGCTTCCGCGTCGAAAGCAAGCAGTTACCCAAGCTCCACGAGCTCGGATCTGAAGGCCTGTACTACACCCAGGCCGAAATTCGCGAATTCATCGACTACGCTCGCGACCGAGGAATCCGCGTGATGCCCGAGTTTGATATTCCGGGCCACAGCCGATCGGAGCTGGCTGATTATCCCGAGCTCGCGAGCGGTCCTGGGCCTTATCGAGTGGAGCGGGCTGCGGACAGCCAGGATCCTGTCATCGATCCAACTCAAGATAAAACCTACAAATTTCTCGACAAGTTGATTGGCGAGATGGCAGGCCTGTTCCCTGACCCCTACTTCCATATCGGCGGTGATGAGGTGAACGGCAAGCAGTGGGACGCGAATCCAAAGATTCAGGAATTCATTCGCGCTCACGGAATGAAGAACAACCAGGATCTGCAGGCATATTTCAACCAGAAATTGCAAAAGATCGTTGCGAAGCACCACAAAACGATGGTTGGCTGGGACGAAGTTTTGCATCCCGACTTGCCCAAATCAGTTGTCGTTCAGTCCTGGCGCGGGCAAGCATCGCTCGCGGCGGCAGTGAAGGAAGGTTATCGTGGGTTGCTCTCCTACGGCTATTACCTCGACCTGATGTGGCCGGCTTCACGCCACTATGGGATCGACCCGATGTCGGGCGATGCGGCCACACTGACTCCCGAACAATCGAAGATGATCCTAGG
>DATEMI010000668.1:0-4120 GCA_035275665.1 Terriglobales bacterium
TTCCTTCCGAACTCATCAATCGACCGTTGATCTCTTCCTGCCTCTTGCGTTCCGAATCGAACGCACCGTTCACGCTCTCCGACTTCGCCTGATTTCTCGCGTACGCGAGCGCCTGCGGACCGGCTACGAATCCGCCAAAGATGCACGACACGAGCGAGTTCGCTCCAAGACGATTCGCGCCGTGGTATCCGTATTCGCACTCGCCGCAGGCGAAGATGCCGGGAATGCTGGTCGCCTGCTTGAAGTCGACCCACAAGCCGCCCATTGTGTAGTGCATTCCCGGAAAGATCTTCATCGGCGTGACGCGCGGATCATCACCGACAAACTTCTCGTAAATCTCCAGAATGCCTTCAAGCTTGCGGTCGAGCGTGGCGCGGTCGATGTGCGTGAGGTCTAGATAGACCATCGGCTGGCCATCGATACCGAGCCCGTGTTCGTATACCACTTTGTGAATCGCGCGGGTGGCCACATCGCGTGGAACCAGGTTGCCGTATTTCGGGTACCACTCTTCGAGGAAGTACCACCGTTCTGATTCGGGAATGCTGCGCGGATCGCGCTTATCGCCCTGCGTCCTCGGCACCCAGACCCGTCCGCCTTCGCCACGCGCCGATTCAGACATGAGGCGCAGCTTGTCGTCGCCCGGGATCGAGGTCGGATGCACTTGGATGAACTCGCCATTCCCGTAGTACGCGCCTTGCTGATAGAGCGCAGACTGCGCCGATCCGGTGCACACTACGGAGTTCGTGGATTTCCCGAAGATCGCGCCAATGCCGCCAGTCGCGATGATTACGGCATCGGACGGAAAGGTGCGGACCTCCATCGAGTGGAGATCCATGGCGCAGATACCGCGGCAGATTCCCTGAGAGTCGATTACCGCAGAAAGAAATTCCCAGCTTTCAAATTTGCTGACGCGCCCTTCGGACTCGTGTCGCCGCACCTGCTCATCGAGGGCATAGAGCAGCTGCTGCCCGGTCGTGGCTCCGGCAAACGCCGTGCGGTGGTAGAGAGTTCCGCCGAAGCGGCGAAAGTCGAGTAGCCCTTCTGGCGTGCGGTTGAACGGCACACCCATGCGATCGAGAAGATCGATAATGCCCGGCGCTGCCTCGCACATGTCCTTTACGGGCGGCTGATTGGCAAGAAAATCTCCGCCGTAGATCGTGTCATCGAAGTGCTGCCAGGTGGTGTCGCCCTCGCCCTTCAGGTTCTTGGCTGCGTTAATGCCGCCCTGAGCGCAGACCGAATGCGAGCGCTTGACCGGCACAATCGAGAAGAGATCGACATGCCCGCCGGCTTCGGCAATCTTGATAGTCGCCGAGAGCCCTGCCAGTCCACCGCCTACGACTATGATTTTCGGATTTGCCATTAGTTCTTTGTTGTCATTCCGAACCGCTGGTTCCGCGGTGAGGAATCCCTATCGACTTCCACAAGCGATGTGATTGCGACGTTGTCACATTCTCTTGGACAGCTTCTCTCACGGAAGAGAGATTTCAAGCAGTCCTTAGCGATTTCTCACCGCCAAAATCGGGCGTTTGGAATGACAAACGCACAAACTCAATGCACCTGCTCGCCTTCCACCTGTCTGGCCGTCGCAGGATCAGTGCCCAGATTTCGCCAGGCAGGATTCCTCGGTGCTACGAAGGCTTTCACCGTCACCATGCCTACGATCACAAAGAGCAAACCGATGGCCAGGCAGACCACGCCGACTTTGCGTCTTGCGCGTTCGCCTTGCGCGATTCCCCATTTGGCACAGAAGAGCCAGATTCCATATGCGAAGTGCCACGACGCACAGATGATCGCAATGACGTAAACCGCCAGCATCCACGGATTCGCGAGCTCCTGCTGGACCTTGCCGAACCCCGCGCCAGGATATTCGAGCAGTCGCGGTCCACTGAACCTCAGGTGATAAACGTGCTGGATGATGTAGGCAAAGGTGATGATTCCTGTCCAGCGCTGCGCCGTGTACATCCAATTCCCTTGCCAGGGGTAAGTAGTTACATTCGACTCGCCGCGATACCAGATGTAGATCCCATACAGCGCGTGATAAAGGATCGGAATATAGATAAGGCCCCATTCCAGAAATGGAACAAATGGCAGTGAATTCAGGAACTTGATCTGAGTAGCGTAAGCGTGAGGGCCGTTGGTAGCGTAGGCGTTTGAGGCGAAGTGCTCGACCAGGAAAGCGCCGATGGGAACGATGCCGCTGAGGGAATGCAGGCGGCGCAGCAAGAATTGATGACCTTGTCCCGCGCGCAACGGCTTAACGCCTGACCATCTCTCCTGCTCATAACCTGCGCCCGGAGGCGCTGCCGTTGCCATCGTTTCCTCAACTCTCCTTGGTAGTTCGGGATCGCACTAGCAAACCTTTCATTATCTGGTTCAGCGGAATAGTGAGTCAAATGAACTCGCGCTACTTCAGCGTTTTCACCTGTGCGCCAGGTGGCTGATTCAGCACGAACTGATCGTCAGAAAGTGGTTTGTTGAGCTCAAGCTTCTCAATCGTGATCTTGATCGTGTACTCCTCTTTCGGACGATTGATAGTAATCACCGAGGGAAAGCTGATGCCCCCGTAATCGGCAAAGTCTTGATAGGTCGCCTGCGTAGCGATGGCACCACTGGCGTCATAGATCATCTGTTGATGAGGCTTGAGGTCGGTGCGTGCAAAAGTGATCTTGCGCTCCAGTCGCCACCAGTCTCCGTCGCGCTCCAGCACGTCGATGATGTAGTCGGGAATCTCCCAGCTCTTCTTCTTATTGCGCGCGTCGGGCACGACCTCCGTGCTTTGTTCGAGAAACGCGATCTCGGTCGGCTTGATCTCATGGAGCAGCAGTGAATCAAAGAACACTTTAGGGCGAAGGTTCTCGAGCGTGTTTTTTGAAGGCTGGGCCGGCTCGTTCGCCGGCCCGATGATGAACTTGTTGAGGGGCGGAATCGAGAGCTTGAAAGTATTCCCGTCACTCACCATATCGAACGCACGGCTCCCGACAAGTGGTAATCGACCGATCACGTGCAGCATGTCCGGATCTTTTTCCAGGATGTTGCCCTTGATCTGCTGAATGTCGGTAACTTGCCCTTTCTTGGCACCACCGAGCGATGTGGCAATCTCAACCGTCGCGTTGAGCGAGTGAATCTTCCGTGCCTCGGCGTTGATTTGTTCTACGAGTTGCGGCAGGGTGGCCGTAAGGAGATTGGAAGTGTTTACCTGACGCCGTTCCAGCTTGCGGGTATGAACCAGGCAGCCCGATAGAGAGAGCGCCAGAAATGTTACTGCGAGGGATTGAGCCGCCGATCGTATGTGCATGCCACGGATGACAGACTGCCGAAAAATTCAGTATATAAGAGCGCTTCGGTTCAGGACGGGAGCGTAGGCGAATCAACTGAGAGCGCAAGGCCAATCGCGTTGACTTTTAAGGGGCACTGCCACTCATCGAGGGTCTAAACCGATCATCTATCGGCCACCGCCCACGGCGCGTCGATACTCGGCTACATTCCGCTGGTGTTCTTCGAGGCTCTTGGAGAATCGGTGATGTCCCTGGTTATCGCTGACGAAGTAGAGATAGTCGGTATGCGTTGGATGCATCGCCGCAAGCAGAGAATCTTTTCCCGGATTGGAAATCGGTCCGGGCGGTAGCCCCTGATTGCGGTAGGTATTATACGGTGAGGAGTATTTCAGATCTGAGGCGTAAATTGTGCCCCGATAACGGTTCGCCAGGAGCGCAGCGTAGATGACAGTCGGATCGGTGTCGAGCGCCATGTGTTGTGCCAATCGGTTATAGAAGACTCCAGCAACGAGCGGACGCTCGTCCGGCACTGCCGTTTCCTTCTCCACGATGGATGCCATAGTGACAACGCGGTGTGTGTCGCTGGTCAGTCCGATCTGGTGCGCCTCCTGATGGAATCGCTTCACCATCGCAGCAACCACGTCTGGGGCTTTGTTCTTGCGAGCGAAACGGTAGGTATCCGGATAGAGATACCCTTCCAGGATCGGCGCGAGAGGATCGAGATCGTGAACGAGCGCCACCTGGCTGCGTGCCTGCTCGAGAAAATTCTGCGGCGAATCAATGCCCAGCTTCTCGACCTCGGCTGCGATGTCGAAGATGTTGTAGCCTTCAGGAACGGTGAG
>DATEMI010000669.1:0-2696 GCA_035275665.1 Terriglobales bacterium
ACTCCCTCGCCGGTAGTCGGCGTCATAATCACCGATGATGTACGCAGCGAGTATGGCCGCGTCTTCGAACTTGAGTTGCGGCGGCGCGCTCGCGGCACCAAGGTCTATTACGTCGATTCCACTATCTCCGCAGGCATGACGCCTGAGATCGTGGAAGCGGCCAGGCAGGCGCAGAAAGTTGTAGTTGCAGCTTACGTCGTGCCGACGGCTGCGAAGCAAACCGTCGTTAACGGCCAGCTTACGAATACCGTCGGCCTGAATGACGCCACGGGAAATCTCATGCAGCAACTGCTCGACGCAGCCGGATCCAAGATGGCTGTGATTGCCATGGGGAATCCGTATCTGGCAATGAACTTTCCCAATGTGGCAACGTATATCTGTACGTACTCCAACGCGCCTACGTCGGAGCGCAGCGCGGTGAAGCTGCTCTTCGGCGAGATACAACTCAAAGGCAAGCTCCCGGTGAGTCTCCCCGGAATCGCCGATCGCGGATTCGGATTGCAACTCAAGCCGGAAGAGATGAGAGTCGCCTCGGAGCTGCCGAAGACAACATCAGGAGCGGCACAAATCGAATGAAATCGCGCATTCAGCTCGTTTATCTCTCCATCCTTGCTGCTGCCCTATCCCTCACAGCATGCGTGAACGTCAGCAAAACCGGTAACGGCGACAACGTGGACGTGAAGACCCCGTTCGGTTCGGTGAGCGTGCGCACCGATCAGATAAAGCCCGAAGAGACGGGACTCAACGTCTATCCCGGATCGAAGCTCGTTCCCAAAGAGGGACACGATCATGACCAGGCGAACGTGAACATTAGCAGCCCCTGGGGACAACTGAAGGTGATTGCGCTCAACTACCACAGCGAGGATTCACCGGACAAAGTACTTGCGTGGTATCGCCAGGATCTGCAGCAGAAGTATGGAAAGTACCTCGAGTGCAAAGGCGGCGAGATGGGGTTTCACGATCGAGACAAAAGCGACAGCAATCAGCTCACCTGCGGAAGCGAGCGCGGCCATGGTTCCAACTACCGGTGGGATGACAGCAACACCATCGAGCTAAAGACCGGAATTGACGATAAGCAACACATCGTCGCAGTGAAACCAGAAAGCGGGGGAAGCAATATCGCGCTCGTATACGTGCAGAAGCACGGCGAGCACGATTCGATCTGAGCTTTGATTCGATTTGGGCAGCGCCTCTTCTGCTGGAATTTCTTAAGATTCTGATTCTGTCATCCTGAAGCGCCTCTTTTGCGCGAAGGATCTTCCGCGGTGCTCCATACTCGAGTGCACGTTCCTGGCTCCTGCACCGAAAAACTCGAATGTGTGAGTAAAGAGCCTCCTAAGAGCGTTCAGGACCGAAATATCCCGGCAGATCCTTCGCGCAAAAGAAGCGCTTCGGGATGACAGGAGTTGCGAGCATTCCAGCCACCCAGAAAGACTGAACTTTCCAGCCAGACGAAATCTGCGTGTTACCCTCTTCTGTTTTAACTTCGTTCCCCGGAGCCTCGCCCTTGTCCTCTTTTCGTCCGCGGACTGCCGCCTTACTCGTAAGTGCATTCTTTGTTCTCACCGGATTCCGATCAGGTCCGCAGGCCACAAACAACGGACAGCAGGTATTCGGCTTCCGCGACTTCTCCCGCCAGGCTGAGATCGACCGCAAGTTCAATCAGTCACCCGATCCGAAGCTTGCGGAACAACATCTGCGCACGCTGACGCAGGCGCCCCATGTCGCGGGCTCGCCTGAAGACCGAAAAACAGCTGAATACGTTGCACAGAAGTTCCGAGAAGCCGGGCTTGACACGCAGATTGTCGAGTACAAAGTCCTGTTGTCATTTCCGCAGGAAGTCAGTATCGATGTCACCGCTCCACTTACCGTGAGGATGCATGGGCCCAGCCGTGAGCAGGTGGCGGACGACCCTTACCAGAACGATCCGCGCATTCTGCCGGCATTCAATGCGTACTCGCCTTCCGGCGATGCTGAAGCCGACGTTGTGTACGCGAATTACGGTAGTCCGCAGGATTACAAGCAGCTTGAGGCGATGAAGGTCGATGTGCGCGGCAAACTGGTGATGGTTCGCTACGGAGGAAATTATCGCGGGGTGAAGAGTCTCGTAGCTCAGGAACATGGCGCGGCTGGAGTGATCATCTACTCCGATCCAATCGACGACGGTTACTACCGCGGCGACATGTATCCCAAAGGTCCGTTTCGTCCACCGACAGGCGTACAGCGCGGCTCCGTTGACTACACGTTCTACTACGCGGGCGATCCCACGACGCCCGGCATAGCCTCGCTTCCGAACTTGCCGGATTCTCAGCGCACGCCGCCGACGTCAGCTACAGATCTGCCGAAGATTCCGACAATGCCGCTCTCGTTTGGAGACGCGAGCCCAATTATGCAGAACCTCGCGGGACCGGAGTCGCCGCGCGAATGGCAGGGCGCGCTGCCATTTACGTACCATATCGGTCCAGGGCCGGTGCGCGTGAAGATGCACCTCAAGATGGACGCGCCATACAAAACCATTTGGGACGTGATCGGTATGGTGCGCGGCAGCGAATTTCCCGACGAGTGGGTGGTCGGAGGCAATCATCGCGACGCCTGGGTTTACGGCGCAGTAGATCCCAGCAGCGGCGGGGCAGCGATGCTGGAAGCGGTTCATGGCATTGGTGATTTGCTGAAGAGCGGCTGGAAACCGCGACGGA
>DATEMI010000670.1:0-18172 GCA_035275665.1 Terriglobales bacterium
AATCGTTTGAAGAGCACCGGTATATCGGCCGCCTAGCCCCTAAAAAACGTCGAGATCATGGCTAATCGCAACTTTGCCACGATAAGTGCGCTGGATTTGTCGCAAGATCTCTTGTAGGCCTGCTTCGTCTGACCCATTGTGGTACAGGACCAACAAGCCCGGCCTGGTCTTATTTGCGATATCAGCAAGCTGGTCGCTTGTCGTGTGATAACGAGCACGGTATGCCGGCCAATCCGGTATGGTTTTGACGTTGTATGTCGGCGACTGAACCTCGTGGATCAGAACATCGCAGCGTTGGCAATTCGCGACTACTTCCGCACTCGGGCTGGTGTCGCCAGAAATAACGATCGTGCGATCCGGCGTCTCAAAACGGTAGCCAAATGCCTGCGGCCACTCCCCATGGGCCACGACGAACGCCTTGACCGTCACTAACTCATCTTTGTAAACCACTCCTGGTTTGACATCATGGGCGCGAACGATGAGAGGCTGCCGATGTTCCATCCCGTTGGTGCGGATCTCAATATCCTGCCGATACGCGGCCCGTATATGCTCCGTCATCTCTTCGGTTCCTGCCGGCCCGTAGACGTCGAGTTCCGTCCTACCGAAAATCCAGGGGGTGAGCATCAAGTCCGGATAGCCGGCAGTGTGATCGGAGTGCAGGTGCGTAAGAAACGCGACTCTGATTCTCGCCGGATCGACAGCCTGGTAACCCTTGGCTGCGGCCGCGGCAGCGCGCCGTACCACGCCGGGTCCGAAATCGATGAGGTACGCGCGATCTTTAACAACGATGGCAGTTGCCGGGCCCGAGCGGTCGGGATTCGGCCGTGGCGTACCAGTCCCGAGCATGATGATTTTTGTAGTCGGCGGATCAGCAGCATACGTCGCAAGCGGCGCGGACAGGACGGATACCAGAACAGCCACAGGAAACAGGTACCGCATAGACGGGAACCTCTCACCAGAGTGAACGCAGATTATAGGCCAATCCTAAAAGCCTGGACTGCGCCAGATATGAGATAGCTTTCGAACTCTGGTGTCGAATTCGGAGCACTCCCGAAATGGGAAGACAGAAAAGAATGCTTCACCACTCCCAACAAGATGCGGAATCAGCTGCATAGTGGCCTTCTTGCATTCTTCAAGTGAATCTATCCACTTGACGGAACGATTCGTCCGAAAGCGCCCAGTTCGCCGCGACGCAAACTCAGCGCCACGCTGATTCGATACCAGGCTCGGCGTAGTAAGGATGGCTGCTGCACGACAACCGAGCGTGGAAATCCCGACGTTCGAAGATCCTTCAGCAGCACGTGGATTCCGCGAGCTTGCCACGCCAGAAGTGTTTGCGCCAAATCTCCCGCGATTTCATCCCCTTTCTGGATGACGAAGGCGCTGCCAATGCCGTGAGCGAGGAGGAAGTCAGACGAGGGAAAGTCGGTCTCAAAGGAGACAGAGCGGTTATCAAAGATTCCCGCACTGGGATCGATTCGGGCCATCCGTCGATCGGCGTCCAGCAAGAACGCCGGAGGAGCAACTGCGGGTAATCGAACTGCCTTCAGTGACTCCGTCTCGTTGCAGATGGTGGTGAGAATCGGTGCAACATCCACCGTCGTTTGTGATCTTCTCTCCGCCGGCAGCGCCTTTTCGTTCAGCGGAAACGGAAGAGCGCTGTAGACCGGGATTGGGCGATAGCCCAAACGCGCCAGCTCCATTCCAGCGAGTACTCCTTCTTCTCCCGGTAAATCCACGATCAGTATAGATGAGCCCGGAGCAGGAATTGAGTTTAATCGCGGAGCGGAAGTTCGAAACGCCGCAATCGCAAGGTTGCTATCGCAGAAAGAGAACAAGACCGTCTTCACCCAGCGAGACCATGGCGACTCCGACGGTGCCCAGACGCTGAGAATCTCATCCTTATTCAGCATTGCTTATCCTCGACGAGGAACGCAGCATCAATGGCGGCATAGTCAATGACCTGTTTTGTGCTCACTCTTGCATAAGCTCCGACGACAACTCCGTCGATCACATAAACGCCGATGCATGGATACATGGGACCGGCATTGGACTCGATTGCGCGCTGGTGAAACCGGCGTTGAAGAATCCAGTCTTCCGGATGCCGGCGCACCGCTCGGCATAGCTTCACCCATAATTCCGCACTCATCAGGTCGCGTATATGCACTTCGTCTCCCGTATTGGAATAGGCCATCTTGAGCACCCACTCGACGTCGTCGTGCCACTCTTTATTTTTCGGGTTGCGGCATTCCGGCAGCAGAGTCCGCCACGTGGGCATGGAATTCGACAAGAACCCCCACGTGAGCGGAAATCGCTTGCTTTCGGTGAGCACTGCGGTGGCAGGGTTCGTGACCAGAGTCTTTCCTCGCGCAAACAGACACTGCCATCCAGATTTGGTCCGTCGATCTGCGAGCCACTCTCCTTGATAGAACCGAACGACTGCTCCCAGTTCGACCCGTCTGCCCCGTGCAATCGCGCTCGCCCTGCCCCCCTCCCAGCTCAACTGCGCGGGATGGTGCAGCAGAACGGCTTCGATTCCTCGCTGTTGAAGCTGGCTGGCGAGGAATGCAGTTACCTGTTGATCTTCGAGAAATCCGATTGTTGAGAGTAGTGCAACACATCGGCACTCTCCTACGGCGCGAACCAACTTTTCGGTCCACACGTGCGCAGGATCTCCGACAGGCTTTGCACGCGGCACGCATTGCCCGACCATTTCGGTAAAGATCGAAGCCTCAATGTACCCTCCGGGCACATCGCTGTTTACCTCAGAAATCTGCCAGCCGTCATATGTGTAATGGAAGTCAAAGCGCATGGTGCGGACTGCGCAAGGCGTTGCACCACATCGTGCTGCATCCTTCAGCACCGATCGCAGCGGCGCCGGCACACCTAGCATCTTGTGAAGCTCCGGGCGAAAAAGTAACTCTTGCTCGGCTTCTTCCAATTCGCAAGCCAGCGCTTCCGCCAATTCTTTTAGCCGCTTCCATTCAAGCGCGGCAATCAATAACGGTTGTCGGAAGAGGGTTGAGACATCGCCAACTTGGCAATCCCATTTGCAGTAATCGAGGGATAGTCGTTGTTGGATATCACGAAACCGTTCTTGTTCAAGAGCTGTTCCGAAACTGAGAGGATTCGTGGAGCAGCACTGGGCCAATGGCTGCCGCAGCGAATGTGCCGAAGGATGAGTTAGCGCCGACAATGTGCGAGCATTTTAAATGTCCTCCATAGCAAGGGCATCGGGCGTCACTTCCTGTACCATGTCTCCGGCAAATCGGAGAATCTCGTATGCGCTCGTTCCTTCTTTCGCTGATCGTTCCAGCATTCACCGCATCGACACTGGCCGCTAATCTTTCCGTCGGCACTGCGACCGCAGCTCCCGGACAGAAAGCTACCGGTTATCTGGAGGTGCCGGCAGGAAGCGATCCGGGCACGAATATCCCGGTAGTGATCGTTAAGGGGACGAAGCCCGGCCCCACTTTGGCACTGGTCGCCGGGGCGCACGGCACGGAGTACGCCTCGATCATCGCGCTCGAGAGCCTTATCCAGAGCGCAGATCCGCAGGATATCTCTGGAGCCCTGATCATCGTTCCGCTGGTGAACGTTGCGTCCTTTGAGAAGAAGGTCCCGCATGTGAATCCAACAGACGGGAAAAGCATGAACCGTTTCTATCCCGGCAATCCGAATGGCACGCAGACGGAGCGCGCGCTGGCTGTGATCACGAGAGAGGTGGTTGATAAATGTGATTACCTGATCGATCTCCACGGAGGCGATCTCGATGAGAGCTTGCGTCCTTATTCTTATTGGTCGAAAACCGGCGACGATCGCCTCGACCGTGCCTCGCGCGCAATGGTGCTCGCCTTCGGTCTCGATCACATCATCTTCGTGACTGACCGCCCGAAAGATCCGAATGCGTCCCGCTATCTGGACAGCACAGCGAGCACGCGCGGCAAGCCCGCAATCGCAGTCGAAGCCGGGTATTCAGGCACGACCGACCCCAGTGATGTCGAAGCCCTGGTGGATGGCTGCTACAACGTGATGCGCTTCCTCAAGATGCTGCCCGGCAAGGCGAGTGCAGTGGAACATCCAGTGTGGATCGGAAAAATCTCGAGCGTGAGCAGCGAGAGCACCGGGATTTTCTATCCGTCGGTCGAGCGCGGCACTTATGTCGCAGAAGGCATGAAGATCGGCTACGTAACCGATTTCTTCGGCAAGACCGTTTGGGAAGCCCGTGCTCCAACGGCCGGAGTAGTTCTGTATATCTGCTCAGTTCCCACGATGAACAAAGGAGACAACGTGGCCAACATCGGGCTGGTCATCAATGAGCCATGAAAACAAGCCGCGAAGGTGCGGTTCCTGGATCGCAAGAGTTGGCCGCAGGATTACGGCAACCTGCGCGAGCGCATGTCCTTCAAAGCCGCGCTCGAGAGTCGCCCTAGCCCGCATCGTGATCTCCTCCGGTCGTCGGGTGCCCACTCCTCCGTTTTTTCAAGGGTGGCTGGGAGAGAAGGTGGGGATTCCCAGTTTGGGGTTGTCTTTAATCTAATCATGCAAGACGAATTCGCGACTTAAAATTCACGAAATCCCACTCTCGCGCAACAGTGGTTTCAGCCCGCCTTCAGAATCCCCCTGCAATAATCGTTCAGCGGGGTACTGGGCTACCTCGACTCTTATTCAAGAAATCGGAAGCCAAGACTGAATGCGGTCAATTCGTAGAACGGCAACACGTCTCATACTCGGTAACTTTTATCTGCTCTTGTCTTTGGTGCTGCCAGGATTTGGGCAAAGCCCCGTCCTTCATGGCACTGTTACGGATGCGACTGGCGCAATTGTTCCTGGCGCCACAGTCACTCTGACCGATGCTGCCGGGGCGTCGCGCTCCGCCACTTCTGATCCGGGCGGAAATTATTCCATCTCTGGAATAAGGCCGGGCTCTTATATCTTGAATGCGTCGGCTGGCGATTTGGCGTTGCTCCAACCAATTCATCTGGACATCAAATCCCCGACACAGACGCTGAATGTGACCCTTCAGGTACGAGCCGTTGTGCAGAAGCTTAATGTCGAAGCCGAAGGGACACCTTCGGTCAGCACTGATGCTGCAAACAATGCCAGCGCGATGGTGTTGAGAGGTTCAGATCTCGACGCTCTTTCGGATGATCCGAATGACTTGGCAGATGACCTTCAGGCTTTGGCAGGACCTGCAGCGGGGCCGAATGGCGGAGCGATCTACATTGATGGATTCAGCGGTGGCGAGTTGCCGCCGAAGAACACGATTCGCGAGATCCGCATCAATCAGAATCCCTTTGCGCCGGAGTACGACAAGCTAGGTTTTGGTCGAATCGAGATTTTCACCAAGCCCGGCACAGACAAGTTTCATGGCACGTTTGGCTACAACTTCGCGAGGGATTTCTGGAACTCGCGCAATCCTTATGCGGCACAAAAGGCGCCCTTCCACCTGGACGAGTTAAACGGCAGCATAGCCGGTCCGATCAACAAGCGTGCATCGTTTGATCTCGACGTAACTCGAGAAATGAATGACAACGGCAATGTCATAAATGTTGTCACGCTCGATCCCACAACGCTGACTACCACTCCGTTCACCGGCAGTGTGCTCGCCTATAGTCGCTGGACCCGTGTTACTCCGCGGATCGATTACCAACTGAGCCAGAATCACACGCTGTCGGTACGTTACGTGTTCAACAATGACGACGTTCGCAACGCCGGCACCGGCGCATTCAATCTGACCTCGCGCGGCTATCACTACCTGGCTCGAAGCCAAACCGTGCAGGTCACCGAAACGGCGGTGCTCAGCTCCAACACCATCAACGAAACAAGACTCCAGTACTACCGCCCTGTCACTACATCGGTCGCGAACACGCCCGGATATGCGCTGCAGGTACTCGGCGCGTTTAACGGTGGCGGCAATCCTGTCGGCAATGCTAGCGATACGCAGAACAATTACGAAATCCAGAACTACACTTCGATCGTTCATCATCAGCACACCTGGAAATTCGGTGTTCGCGTAAGAGCTGCTACGGATAGCGATATCTCGCCTCAGAACTTTGCCGGGACTTTCACATTCGGCGGAGGAGTGGGGCCGCAACTCGACAGCAATAATCGGCCAGTTCTCGATGCGTCTGGACAGTCAATTCTGATGAACGTTACTTCGATTGAATCTTATCGAAGAACGCTGCTGCTCCAGCAGCTCGGCTATTCTCCTCCGCAAATTCGACAACTCGGAGGCGGCGCGAAGCAGTTTTCAATCAATGCAGGCAATCCGCTGATCTCCGCAAGCCAAGTGGATGCGGGTGTGTTCGTCGGCGACGATTTGAGAGCGCGGTCGAATGTCACCATCAGTGTCGGGCTGCGATACGAAACTCAAAGCAACATTCACGATTGGCGAGATTTCGCTCCTCGCCTTGGTGTGGCATGGGGTCTCGGTCGAGGTGCGGCTCCTAAAACGGTACTTCGTGCGGGATTCGGCATTTTCTATGACCGGTTCAGTCTTGCGAATACACTCACCGCATTGCGCTACAACGGTGCAGTGCAGCAGCAATATGTGGTGTCGAATCCGGACTTCTTTCCAACCATCCCTGCCTTGTCTTCTTTGTCGAGTGCCGTTTCATCCAGCACCATCGAGACAATCAGCCCGAAACTACGAGCGCCTTACCTGATGCAGTCTGCACTCGGACTTGAGCGGCAGTTACCGCTGAAGACGACAGTCGCTGTTACCTATGCCAATTCGCATGGACTTCACCAGCTTCGATCCGCGGATATAAACGCGCCCTTCCCGGGAACGTTTGACCCGACGCTGCCAGGAAGCGGCGTGTTTCCGCTCGGAAGGACGCAGCCTGTATTCGAGATGGAATCCTCGGGCCTGTACAACCAGAACCAGGTGATCGTAAACGTGAATACGAAGATGATTGCCGACATCTCGCTCAATGCCTCGTATATGTACAACCGTGCCATGAGCAATACTGACGGGCTAGGGACGTTTCCGGCGAACCCGTATAGTATGGCCGGCGAATACGGGCCCGCTGCGACGGACGTGCACCATCGAGTTTTCCTGGCGGGCACGGTCACTCCGCTTTTGGGAATTCGTTTCAACCCGCTGCTTGTTATCACGACTGGTCCACCTTTCGACATTACCGCCGGACAGGATCTTTACGGCGATACGCTCTTCAATGGACGTCCCGGAGTTGCGATTGATCCGAACCGCCCTGGCGTCATCCAGACGCCTTATGGTCTCCTCGATCCAAATCCCATTCCGGGTGAAACCACACTTCCAAGGAATTTTGGCCGGGGGCCGAGCCAGATCGTGTTGAACATGCGCGTCGGACGGACGTTCTCATTCGGGGGCGAGCGGGGAGCATCTCGCCGATCTGAGCCGGGCGGCGGATCGCCACGCGGTGCGCCAACAGGGCCGTTCTCGATTGGTAGTGGAGGCGGGTCGGCTTCGACGTCGAGCGGACGCTACAGCCTGACGATCTCAATGAACATCCGCAATCTGCTAAATCACAACAACCCCGGCGCTATCACAGGAGATATCACGTCGCCGTTGTTCGGCAGAGCGAACCAGCCATTCAGCGGGGTCGGGGGCGGAGTTTTCACTGAGAGTGCGAATAATCGACGACTGGAATTACAGACCCGATTCACGTTCTGAAGCATGGTGATGATGGAAGACGGGACGGTTTCCTGATTCGGGATCAGATTTGCTGGCGGATAGCACCCTGCCCGCGGTGACGTTCATTTGCGTTTTGCTGCAAGCATCATCGTGTAATCGTCGACGTCGATGAGTGCTTCATCGCCGACCGCCTTAATCCGCTCTCGCCCTCTCTGGTTGACGGAGACATCTGCCCACGCCAATGCGGCGAGCTTCTGTCTGGCTCCGATCACGAGGGCCGGCAGGTCTGATCTCGACCGCCTAGCCCCTAAAAAACATCGTCTCCTCCGCGTTATCACGGCGTACAGCTTGTGAAATGCGCGTCCGCGAAGCTCGAATCGCGCGGAATAGCCTCAAGTGTGTGCGGATTGCAAGTTGGATCTCCGGTCGATTTGGAATGCGCATTTACGAGGAGGCTGTAATTGTTGGGCGCTGTGAAGGGCTGGAAGTGGTTCCCATTATGGTCGTACACCGCCCACTCGACGGTTCCACTGGGCACCTGCAGTTGTTGCATCCCGCAGGATCCCTGGCTATCGCAACCCGTCGTGGTGGCCGAAGTCGAGAATGGCGTTGGCACATTCACCCACGGCACTTGTACATTGCGATCGAAGGTGAAGGTTCGCAGTGGGTTGACGGCGACCTCTATGTCCTGCGATGCCCCGGTCGAATCCTGCGAAGTTACTACGACCGTCAAAGCTTTTGTCGCGCTTGGAAAGACGGCGATGTTGCCCACGTCAGTTCCGGCGACAATCTGATCGCCCTGGCTGCTTTGATTCACCGGCGGTCCCGCGGAAACCAGATAGCTGACTGCGAAGAGTCTGCCGTCGGAGCTGCTGGCCGATACGGCGATCATCCATCCGTTCGCGGCAGGCTCGACACTGTCAAAGCGAAAATGCCCCTGCGCGTCGGCGCTCACGGTCCTCAGGATCGTGGGATCGCCGAATCCGCTCTCCAATCCCACAACCACTTTCCCAGTTACCGGCGCGCCGGTCATGGCATTGATCACGGTTCCCGAAATGGAACCCGGCGAGCTGCTCCCGGTTCCTGAGCCGCTTCCTGAAGTTGATCCCCCACCAGCACCACCGCTTCCGCCGCTTGCGGATCCCGTATTGGAGCCCGACGCTGACCCTGTGCCCGAACCGGTTCCCCCAGAGGAACCACCCGGTGTCGCAGAACCGCTCGACGCTCCGCTTCCCCCAGAACCGGCCTGCGAGGGTGGTGTAGTGGGAGTTGACGGATTGTTTGCAGCCGTGGTGGACGAGCCGGTACTTCCGCAGCCGGTCAACAGCAGCGAAGAAGCGAGAACAGCCGCGCTAAGAAGGCCGAATGGGATATGAGGACGAGCAGCAGCGCTGGACATTGAGAAACCTCCGAAGAACATGTGAGTTGGCTGTTCTAAGGAGATGAGCAGCAGCAATCGCCTGTTGTCAGGCCAGGCCGGCTTAGGCAGGAATTGTTGTTACCCGAGTAGCACCATTCGCAAGATCAACTTGTCTGATCACCTGCACGCATTGTTATTCGCGTTCGCGATTGACAGGAACGTAATGCTTTTCGGCGATACAGCGAGCTTGCCGGCATGAATTCGTTCTCCGGTGAGTTCCGGCAAGTCGTCGTCACTACGCAAAGGGAGTGGTTTGCCGTTGAGAAGAACCGTCTTGTCCTCTAGGTGCTCGGCTGTGAGGGTGTAGCGCTCCGAATCGGCAGGGACCTTGAGTCGGTATGTGTGTTGTTGGTCGGCGTTGACGAGCAACAGCGCTACGCCTCCGGGATAACCTTGCAGGCAGTGGGCATAAGCATAAACATTCTCCGGCGCAGAAATATGGGGATCGAGGACCGTGGTGCCCATGAATTTCCGCCATAGAAGTGCTGCCCAGTAGTTTGGACGCGGCGCGAGCGTTTTCTCGTCGACCAATCCATAATCGCTTGCAGCGAGCGTGTTGTGCATGATGACCTTCACGTCCATCTGCGCGAGCCGTCCATGCTGGACGAGGTAGCGGAAGGTATCGAGGAAAGTGGATGCCCAGGGATTGCCACCACATGCGGCGTCGGCGGTTTCGGTGATCCAGATCGGTTTGCCGGGCTCGTATTTGTCGCGCAGCCCGCCATAGAATGCCGCGATCTGTCCCGAGCGCGAGAGCCACTCGGGCGAGAGCGCGTCTGCGGCTCCGGTCTGCCCCTCCGGAGCCCTCTGGGCGCAGCGCTGTGACACCGCCGCGTACAGGTGATAGTCAAAGACGTCGAAGGTCGGACCTGTGGCGGTGAGCAGCGCGTCGGTTGTGAGAAATCCCGGAATGGGCCTTCTGGGGCGAGTCGGCGCTTCCGCGGTCGAACCTGGTCCAGTCAGGAGCGTTTCCGGAGAGTTCTGTTTCAGGAATGGCTTGAATATGGCGAGATCGCGGGCGTAAGCAGCGGCGTCATATCCTTTGGGTGCGCCTCCGAAGCTCGGAAGATTGGGTTCGTTCATGAATTCGGCCGCGGCGATTTGTCCTCCGACAGACTTGGTGTATGCCAGCACTTTGCCGGCCTGTTCCGGAGTCCATTGGCCGCTGGCGTTGCGCGTTCCGGGGCTGATAGCGAATGACGTCACGAGCTGGGCGTCGGCCGCACGAGCAAAATCGATGACGCCTCTCCACTGCTTGCGCGTGAGCACGGAGCCGAATCCGGAGGGCGGACTGGCGGGAGCGGCGTCGTCAGAATCCTGGAAGTAGACGCTGTTGGCCCAGCTCCCGCTCACCCGCACATACGCCGGACCCAACGCCGCCGCCAGCTTCCGCAAGCGGGAATTCATGAGATCGATCGGCGGACGGTATTCGAAGAGATCGGACCCGAGTCCGGCGATTGGAGCGCCTGCCTGTGGTGCAGGCGCCTGGCCCGCAGGTTTTGCCTGGTTACTGTATGGCTTCCAGAACCTGCCGCCCGTGACCTCCACCATCTCGATGTTGTAAGACTGAAAGCGCTCGTCGACGGTGCCGAGAGAGGTCATTTTGGCAGGATCAACGGACACAACTTGGGCGGCCATGATGTTTACCGATGCGATTGCGAGGGTTAGGATCGCCAGTCGGCGAAGATTGGAGTTCATGGCCAACGATATTACAGCCACCCAGCCTCGAGGCCACGAGGCTGAAAACAAGCGGTAGCAGTCAGGACATAGATCCGTCGGCAAGCTCAGGATGCATCCTTCGACTTCGATTTGCCGCGGTCAGCCGCCCCAGCAACCTCAACTGGTCTGCCGCAAGCAGCAGTGACTTGCGTCAACTTGCGCCTTTCCGGCAGGAGCGTTTGCTGCGGGTATATGGTGATGGCAAGCAATCCTCATTTATGGCTCCGTCGCCACGAAAGCGAATTCTTCTCGTGGATGTGGACGATCCACGTGCGAAGACGCGCGTCAAAATGCTTTTGGCTGCGGGATACGAAGTTGAAGTTCGTGAGGACGACAGCGTCTCGGAACTGCTGGCCCACGAAGATTCGTTTGATTTAATACTGCTTTCTCTGCATCAGAAGGGGCTGGAACACGCATGCGCCTACAGCGATGCTGTCGCAAAGAAATTTCCTGGGTTGCCCATACTGTTAGTCACTGATGCGGGCATCTTTGCCGCCAAGGGAACTCTCAGTCGCAGCATCGACGGCTGGGAAGCCGCCGAGATGATGAAAGAAATTGCTTCCATGCTCGCCGGCAGCACGCATATCCCTGGAATCATCAGCAGCAGGGAGATGCGGAGCGCTTCCTGAATCGGGAAAGTAAGCCGTGCCGGTCTCCGCTATTCGGCGGATGCGGCTTTTGCTTTCTTTTTTGGCTTCCCGTTTGGCTTGTTGACTTCGAGCGCAAGGTCGGCAAGTTCGAGATACCGCTGGCTGCTCGCCATGAGTGGTTCGTGAGTGGTCGTCTGCACCTGAGTGTGGTGCTTGCGAAGAAGATCCTTGTCGATCCACAAGCCGAGGGGATGGTCCTCGCCCGGTGCCTTGATGCTGCGCTTCGGTCTCGCCTTGTGTTTCTGTACGTTTTTGTTGGTCATGCTAGCGCGTTGAGGCTCCACTCTTTCCGAGGACAGTTCGGACGGCCTCCACAAGCGCTTTTGACGTCGAAGGGGTCAACCGAATGATCCATGCCCGGCACCGGCTCCTCACCCTGCCTACACAGCCCGAGGATTCGCGAGTGATTGTGGCTTCTGATCTCCCGCACGAGTGCAGCTTTATCGCTCCTCGGAAGAGAGTGGCCGATGATTACCAAATCGAAACCGCTGTTGTTGCAGTGAGCCGTCGCTTGGGTAAAGCCCAATGCGGACGTTACGTCGAAGCCCGCGGCTTTCAGAATCCACTCCCGCGTGCGCAGGAGCGATTCGTCGTAGGAAATCGAAAGGACTGATAGGGCCCTGTTCGCCATCGAACGAAGTAAAGGGAAAAAGGAAATCCGAGTGCTAAGTAGCTGGAGAATAGCACGGGTTCCGTCTGGCGAAATGGGCTATTTCGCCTTAAATCCACTTAGTTTCATCCGAACGCGCGGAGGACTCGCGCGGGAAGCAGCCAACTGGAACTTCATTAAGGACGTGGTGTCCAGCACAGGTGCGGGTAAAGCTGGCTCTGGAGGGGACGTTTCTCATCAGCGATCAGGCATGCGGGTTGGCTTCTACAGAGTGCCTGCGCAGCCATCGCGCTACTTCAGTATCGAACCTGAAGTGCAGCAACAGATCTGAATCATCGAGCTTGCGCCAGAATCCGTTGCTTTGCCTGAATTCAACTCCGCCGCCATGCAGGCGGTAATCGTTCGACACCTCGTAGTCAAAAAATAGGCGGAATGTAGGGAAATATTGCATACGGCGTTTCTAATTAGCGGTAGGTAAAAAAGATGCCGTGGCCGAAGTTGGCGTTGTCACGATTGGGACTTGCTGGATGACCAAGAACGGGCAGAGATGCTGGCCCGCAGCTCCCCTAGCTACACTACAGACCTGCCTGCGCCGGCATCAAAATCCAGATGCCAAACCGCCAGAATAAAGTCCTTCTGCTGGTTGAGCCCGTGCAACGCCTATCACCACTGAAGCTCGTGCTTGAGACCGAGCAGTACAACGTGTTGACTGCTACCAATGCAAACAACGCTGAGCAGCTTGTTTCACGGTTTCCAATAAACGCCGTGTTGATCGATGCCGACGCGACTGCAGCGCAGTATGATTGTCAGGCGATTGCAAGAATGGTAAAGACGCAACGCAACGACGTTCCCGTGATCCTGCTTTCGACGAAATACTGGTCAACCAGCGACGCTTGCGAGGGAGCCGACTACCTGATCGCCAAAGGCAGTTCTCCTGTCGAGATGATTCGCGCCATCGAAAAGCTATTAGGTGATCCGCAGCCAGAGGTTAGTATCGTCCCGGGCAGCAGCGCCAAAAGCTAAAGCGACACGCAAAATCGGCTTTCGGCGGTCGGCTGAAGCAAGGGCAAAGCAATCGAGCTGCGAAACCCCGAACCTAAAGCAAATACAAGACAACAAGACAACGGATTCTTCGGCCTCGCAGGACGTTCGGCAATCAGCAGTCGGCAGGTTCAAGCAGCAAACCGCGCGAACGGGCCAGGGGGTACTAAGAAAACTGTCTGTGACCTTTCGCACTTTGTCGCCGTCTAACATCTGCTTTAGTGCTATTCTGCGCCAAGCCTTATGTCATCTCTTAACGGTCTCCACGCGCTGGAAGAGGGCGTATCTTCAATTTCTACGGCCTCGGACCTGCACACAGCACTCACGTCTCTGGTGAGATTGGCTGCTGAGGCAGCCAAGGCGCCTTCGGCCTCCTTTTACCGGCTGGACGAGTCGGGTACAACGTTGAAGCCGTTCATCCTGTATGGACTGCCCGACGCCTACGTTCGTGGATGCGGGGATGTACTGGTCGGCACGCAGTGTTGTGGAAGAGCAGTGCAGCACCGGCGCCCGTGGGTCGTCAGGGACATGCTGACGGATCCGCTGTTCGCAGATGGTCGGAAGGCGGCGGAAAATTCTGCGATCCGCGCCGCATTCTCCGTTCCTGTGATCGACGCTGCCGACACGTGCCTTGGCTCCCTGGCCTGCCATTTCCATCGTCCCCACACTCCCTCCAGTTACGACGTCGAAAGGAATCGAGTCTTCGCGACTCTGATTGCTTTTGCCGTTGCCAAGTATGACGGCTATGCCGAGAAGAGCTTCGCAGCCGACTAGAAGGCGAAAACCGGCAATCGGCATTCTTTAGATATAAGCTGCGGAGCCACAAGCCCCGGAGCTACGAAGCGAAAAGCAAATACAAAACACTCGATCGCTCGGTTGGCAGTCGGTAGTCGGCACCCCGGCCGAATACGTCCAGCTTGCGTCTGGCTGCCGAGTTGTGGTCTGATTCTCGCCCGAATTCTTCGATCCCAGGAGTATCTATGAGTGCCTTCAGGCTATGGGCAGTGTTGCCCGGCGTGGTTCTGTTTGCGTGTGCGGCAATGGGTCAAACCAATACACCGAATAATCCGACCTGGTGGAACAAATACCAGTATCTCTCGACGCATTCCCCAAATGGGAATGCCGGAACCGGCGGTTCCGCGTCGGTGGGAGCGAACGTTGACGTCTCCAACGAGTGTGGACCGCAGAGCGAAACCTACATTACGGTAAACGCAAGCAAGGCGAAGAACCTTGCCGGAGGGTCGAACGAGATCTTCCGTCTGCCTATGCGCGCATACGCCAGCTTCGATGGCGGTTCCACCTGGACCGGTAGCGACGCGCCGCTGCCGCCGGCCCAAGGCGCCAACAGCCTCGACTTCGGCTCCGATCCCAGTCTGGTATTCGACACTCAGGGGAATCTCTTCTACAGCTACATCGTTGTGTTCTTCGGGGCAGGCAACGGCTTCAACGGCACAGAGATGGCGGTTGCGAAATCGACCGACGGCGGAAAGAGCTTCCCCGCCGCAACTTTCTTCAGCTTTTCGAGCGGCAAAGATCATTTCAACGACAAGCCGATGATCACCGCCGACCGCAATCCCGGCAGTCCATTTCGGGACAGCATCTATGTCGCGTGGGATGCAGCCAGCGGCGGATCCAACGGCGGCGGTATTCGATTCGCGGCCTCCAGGGATGGCGGCGCCAGCTTCACCGTCACGCGGATCGACGATCCTTCCGGGCCAGGCCGCTCCATCGGCGCGGTGCCGTTTGTCGGTCCGAATGGCGAAGTCTACGTTGCATGGAACGACTTCGCGGCAAACGCCATCACGTTCAACAGGTCCTTCGATGGAGGCGCGACCTGGGGCACGCCGGTTGTGGTCTCGCCCAAGACGCTCGCCTTCGACATTGCGATTCCCGCGATCTCTTTCCGCGGTGCCCTGCTCTATCCGGCGTGCGATAGCGATCGCAGCGGCGGCAAACATAACGGCCGGCTCTACTGCACCTGGATGGACTTCACCCCGCGCGGCGTGACCGACATCTTCGCGTCATTCTCTGACGACAACGGAGCGACGTGGTCACTGGCCCGGACAGTTACCGATCAGCTGGGATTCGCAGTCGATCGCTTCTATCCGTGGCTCTCGGTTGATCCCACCAGCGGCGCGGTGAACATCTCGTTCTACGACACACGCAACGACATCACCGGCGCACGCTACATGACTGACGTTTACTTCACGCAATCGACCGACGGTGGAACGACGTGGCGCCTGCCGAACACTCGGGTGTCGTCCGCCAGTTCAAACGAACATGACTGCAACGGCCTCATTCCCTGCTCGGCAATCGACTATGGCAACCAGTACGGTGACTATACCGGCCTGGTCTCCTACAACGGCGTCTCTCATCCCATCTGGACCGACAGCCGCAACAATCAGCAGCCCGCAACCGGCTGCCGCACAAAGCTGCTGATGGAGGAGGTCTTCACCGCTGCAGTGAAGTGACTGGGAAGAACGGCTTCGTTCAGGATGGCCGCTATCACAGGCGGCCATAAAGAGTGACTTAAGCAGCGACAAAGAAGGCGCGCACCACGGTCAGAGACAGGATTCGCTGCGAAATTCCCTGCCCGGGCTTCGCGCATTGCGGAATTCGGGTTGTAGATCGCACTTGGGAAAGCGGTTGCGGTGGAATTCCCTGCTGATTCCCTGCACGTTCCCTGGTCGATTCGAAATCGCCAGTGTTCATGCGGGTCTCGTGGAGAAAATTTTTCTTGCGGGAATTTTTTCCCTGCAAAATTCCCTGGGCAGGGAATTTGCAGTCAATCGCATGGGGCCTAAAACTGGGGCATTCGGTCAACGAGCACGCCTTGACAAAGGCCGTCTACTGCTTGACGAAGATCGACTTCGGCAGCATTACATGCACGCCTTTGTTGCCGTCAACCAGCTCGGTGATATCGACGTCGCCGGCGACGCTGGTGAGCATGTAGGCGTCGTCGCGGGTGAGGTGTTTGTCATCAACCAGGAAGTTAATCATTTCCCGAACGGCGATGCGCATGGCTTCGCTGAGGTCGTCATCGAAGCCCATGCTGATGTAGTGGGTGGGAGTCTCGGCGCGGGGATACTTCACCTTTAAGTCCTTGCGAACGACAAATTGCAGAGTCCCAATTAGGGAAGTCTCCAGCGCAGTGATATCCACTTCGCCGTTGCCTTGGCCGGCGTGGCCGTCGCCGATTTCAAAGAGCGCGCCAGGCGTATGTACCGGAAGATATAGCGTGGTGCCCGCGACCAGTTCTTTGTTGTCCATGTTGCCGCCGTGGATGGCGGGCGGAGCGCTGCTGATCCGTCCGTAGGACTCGGGCGGAGCCACGCCCATGCTGCCAAAGAACGGATGCAATGGAATCTCGATGCCCGGAGCGAAGCGAGCCACCATGCGCTCGCGATCGAGTGGAATGATCTTGGTGCGCGCGTAGGGAAAATCCTGAGTGAGGAAGCCGGCTCCGTAGCGGAATCCGTTGTACGCGTAAGGAATGGCGAGATCGATCTTGTGGATGTGGATCTCGAGGGTGTCCCCGGGCTCAGCGTCCTCGATGTAGACGGGCCCGTTCAGGATGTGGCCACCAGGCCCGTGTGTAGTGATCTCTTTATATATGTCGCGCAGGTTTTGCTCGACCTGCTCAGGAAGAAGACCAGCTTTCTCGAGTCCCGTGGGGCTGTTGGTGAGCAGGGTCTCGAAGATGACCGTGTCCCCGGACTTGATGTGCAGAACGGGCTGGGCTTTCGCGTCGTAGTATCCCCACGCTACCGTCTTGTGAGTTGCCTTGAGAGTGTAGATCTGGTTGGACTGCGCGTGGCATTGCGCGCCGATTGTGAGCGCTAGGAGAGCAAGAAGCACGAGTCGCGGCATAGGCAGAGACACGCTAACACGACCTGCTGCCGGCATAGAACAAGCTTCTGGACTATCGGCCAGGCGCTAAAGCGGCACAAAGAAGGCTACTATGTTCCTGCGGAGCGCATCGCACCAGTCAGCGCCGGTGTCTTCGCCGATGAACCCGACGACGTAACAGCGTCTATGCTCTTACCGGAAGTATGAGAACGCCCGGCCCTGCCGATCAAGAGGGTTTTATCTACTGCAGCTCGTTTCACGCCAGGGGCCGCGCAGCCAGGCGATCGTCTGCAGAGACCACGTTCACAAAGCATGGGAATTTGGGCAGCAGATGCTGATCAAACGATTCCCGAAACGAAACTTGCGCTCAGCCGCTATTCGCCTGATGCCTATTCTCGAAGCAGCCCGCCAGAAAGCTGTCACCGCGGGAGTCAAGTGAAATCTGGATTCGGCTGTGCCCTCACTTCTTCTTTCGTACGCGCTTAGCCTTTTCCTCTGCGATCGTGTTGGCCTTTAACTTCAGGAATTTCCGAATCACATCGTCAATCTGCTCAATTCTCTTCATTCGGTCCTCAAGCTCATCACGCAGTTGTTGCCGCTCTCGTCGGAGTTCTTCCAGCTTGGAATGCAGGCGCGTCTGCTTTTCTACACTCATCGATAACAACTAGGTTAGAGGAGATGAGCCAACATCATAGCAGCGGGCGGGTTGTCGTTCAGGGGGGAGAATCTGGAGGCGTGCGATTGAGGCGGTCACCTTTGGGAAGCGGTGGAGCGGAAGCGTTCGCCAAAGCTGCGAGCGCGGTTTCATCTAACCGTTAGAAGCCCAGAGCTGGGTGTGGTGCCGAGATTCGTCGTCCTCTATAGGGGCCAACGGAGACAAACAGTGTTGTCCCCCGCAGACCAAAATACGGCGAGTAGCTAGGCGAGAGTGTACTCTACGCCGTGCTCTGTGGCGACAACGTAACCCACCCTTGCCCTTTCGCTTCCATTACCTTTGACTTGCCAAGTGGCGCCGGAACGAACAAGTTCCATTTGGCTTCGCTGCCGCCACCAGCGATTCACGTCATGAGGTCTGGTTATCCATACTTTTCGCGAAGCACGCAAAGACGCGAGATACGCAAGTAATTGCACATAAACATCTCTTGCCTTCGAAGCGATGATGTAGTCGGGATGCACGATAAAACTCGCCAGTCCATTGGACTCAAGGATCACGTCAATTTGTCGCTTCCAAAGATCTATTGAGTACTCTCTCCGAATGTGAAACA
>DATEMI010000671.1:0-2473 GCA_035275665.1 Terriglobales bacterium
GAAGCAGGTTACATCCCACATGACCGGCTCAAGCCCGAGCTCGCGTGCAGCCGTGAGCACCGCCGGGCGTCGGGCTCCATAAGGTGGACGAAAAAACTTCGGCATGACTCCAGTCGCCTCCGCAATCATCTGCGAGCAGTCGGATAGCTCGCGTATAACGTTGCTTCGGGATTGCAAGAGCAGATTGAGATGATTCACGGTGTGGTTCGCGACAAGATGCCCGGCGCTCACAACCAAACGCGCAATTTGCGGACGCGCTTTCACAAATCTGCCGATCAGAAAGAAAGTTGCTTTCACTTCGTGCCGCGCAAGGATCTCGAGAAGCCGTTCGGTATGAATGTCGTTGGGGCCGTCATCATAAGTGAGCGCCAGGTCGCGAGGATCCGGACAGCGCGAAAGCGCCGCCCCAAACAGCTGAGAGCTCGGAGAATAAGCGTGATATGCGAGCAGTCCAGCCGCGGCGATCGTTCCAGACGTTAGCTTTCCAATCACGAACACATTCTAGAGAAGAGCGAACACGAAGGTCACGAAGGCAACACAGAGAGGTCACAAAGATCGATTTGCTTTGTGACCTCATTTGTTCTCCTTCGTGACCTCCATGTTTGCCGTTTTCCGGTGGAAATTTTGGCATTGTCTGGCTGCCCTCTACAAGCTATGCTCCGAGCAGACCCCGGTTTATGGCCAAGCTCTTCGACCCCCCTCGCTACATTGCCCTGGAAGGTCCCATTCGCGTAGGCAAGAGCACGTTATCTGGCATCATCGCCGACCGCCTGCACGCACAGCGCATCACCGAGCCGGAAAATAATCCGTTTCTCTCGGCTTTTTACGACGGAGAGCCGGGTGCCGGTTTTCAGGCCCAGTTTGCGTTTCTGATTGCGCGCTTCGAACAGTTACGCTCGATCGAGCCACTCTCGCGCAAGGCTGTGGTATGCGATTACATCTTCGAAAAAGATAAACTCTTTGCCTGCATCAACTTGAACGATGCCGAGCTCGGGATCTACAACCGCTACTACAACTACTTTCGCGAGCAGCTACCGACACCCGATCTGGTGATTTATCTGCAGGCCAGTCCGGAGGTGCTGAAGAAGCGCTTGCGCCGTAAGAATGCGCCATCAGAAACGGCGGTTAGCGACGACTACATCGACGAGATCGTGAAAGCCTACGAGCACTTCTTTTTTCATTACACGGCTTCGGATCTGCTGGTCGTGAATACGAACGATATTGACTTCGTCGAGCGACATCAGGACCTGCAGGAGCTGTTGCGGCGGCTCTCAGAGCCCATTCGCGGAACACAGTATTTCCTGCCTCTTGGTTCTGAGGCTGCGAGCGCCTAAACACGACGGATCCATTTCCTAGCTAAAAAAGTAAAAGAGCCGCCATAATGGCGGCTCTCGTTTTCAGGCCCGATCTTTAGACGACTGTTCGCCGTCCGGTGATCAGGTTGACAATCAACACGATCACGGCTGCGACCAGAAGCAGATGGATCAAACCTCCTGCCACATGGAAGCTGAATCCCAAAAGCCAGAGAATCAGCAGAATGGCAAAAATTGTCCAGAGCATAGTCCCCTCCCTTTAAAGTCCTCGCCCGATAAGATGGGGAGACTCTGAATCGTGTTGCTAAAGGAGTAAATAGTTTGCGAGAGGAGCTTCTCGGGATGGAAGGCAACCTGAGAATCGCGTGATCGGGCGATCCCGTCATCGGGCGATCGGGTGAAGTGAAAAGCTTCGGCTGTTGGCTTTCGGCCCCCGGCGTTTGGCCATGAAACCTTTTTGGTGTCCTTACAAACAGAGGAACGGCCAGTGGCCGAACGCCGACAGCCGATTGCCGAATGCCCTTTTTTAGTTGACCCGATGACCCGATCACCCGATCACCCGATTATTTTCGCTGCGTCCTTCGCAAAGTACGTAAGAATGGTTCCTGCGCCTGCGCGGCGAATCGAGACCAGCGATTCCATCATGACTCGTTGGCGATCGAGCCAGCCATTCTGTGCTGCGGCCTGGATCATCGCGTACTCGCCAGAGACCTGATAAGCGGCGATAGGAAGATTAACGCGCTCGCGCGCGGCTGAGATCACGTCGAGATAGGGCATCGCCGGTTTCACCATGATCATATCCGCGCCTTCCTCGATGTCCGATTCAATCTCCTGAAGAGCTTCGCGCAGATTGGCGCCGTCCATTTGATAGGAGCGGCGGTCGCCGAACTGCGGCGCTGAGTCCGCGGCTTCCCGAAATGGTCCATAGAATCCTGAGGCGAACTTTGCGGCATAAGACAGTATCGGCGTGTTCTGGAAACCCGCCTTGTCGAGGGCTGTACGAATAGCAGCGACGCGTCCATCCATCATGTCGGAAGGCGCGATGATGTCGACTCCGGCCCTCGCTTGTGAAACGGCGGTGCGGGCGAGGATTTCGAGCGTCTGGTCGTTGACGATCTCGTACTCTTCAACTCGTGATGGAGCTGCCGCCGCTCCACTGT
>DATEMI010000672.1:0-3705 GCA_035275665.1 Terriglobales bacterium
TGACTGCCAGAAACTTGGACTAATAAGATCGGATTTCGTGAGCCGATGCGCCCGCCGAACAGAACCGCCGCCGGTAGGCGATGGGCAGCCGCGGCGGCTGCGGATTCCATGCTGCCTGCGGTATCGTCGCGTTCGGAGTTCGTCATTCGGCGAACCTCCGACCCACCGGCCAGCACCCCACGGTACACGCACCATCCGCCACTGCGGACGGTAATGACTAACGCTGCGGCTGCGATCCGATCTACTGCAGCACAACCTTGTCGCCCTTACGCAAGCCGCTGAGCAGTTCCGTTTTGGCACCATTGGAGATGCCCACTGTGACTGCGACTTTGCGCTTGCCGTCTTTACCTTTTGGATCGGGCACTTCGACCTGGGCCTTCTTATCTTTGTCGTAGATGATCGCGTTCTCGGGAATGATCAGCACGTTGTGATCTTCTTTGAGAATGATCTCGGCATTGGCAGTCATCAACGCTTTCAGCTCGCCACCGGAATTATCGATGGAGACGCGCACCTGGAAAGTGGTCACGTTGTCTTTCTCCACGCCCATAGGCGCGATCTTCGTTACTTTTCCGTTGAAGGTCTTGTCTTTGAAAGACTCAACTTTGATCCGCGCCGGCTGTCCGAGATAGACCTTGCCGATATCGCTCTCGTCGACCTTGCCATCCACATAGACCTGCTTCATGTTGCCGAGTGTCATCACCAGAGTTGCCGATGATCCGAGAACCAGAATGGAACTCACGGCATCGCCGACTTCCACATCGCGAGAGAGGACCTCGCCGTCGATAGGCGCGACGATGGTTGCGTAATTAAGCTGTTCTTCGGAACGCGCCAGGGATGCCTTGTACTGCGTGACCTGCGCCTGGGCCTGCTTTACTTTGGCTTCATTGATAGTGAGCTGGGCGCGAGCAAGATCGCGTTTGTTAACCGCCATCTCGTAGTTGCGCTGCGCATCGTCCAGAGCGGAAGCGGAAACCACACCCTGCGAAGCCATGGTCTGAGCCCGCTGATACGCGCGCTGGAGAGTAGGAACATCCACGCCTTCTGCGTCAACCTTCGAGCGCTCGACATCGGCTTCGGAGGCACGCAGATTCGCTTCGGCTGCCGTAAGCTGTGCCTCGTCGCCGCGCACCTGCGCCTGCAGCTCCTCTTTGTCCAACTCGGCGAGCACCTGGCCGGCCTTCACGCGATCGCCGGCATCGACCAGCAACTTTTTCACAATACCGCTGGCCTTCGACTTCACTTCCACTTTGGTAATGGGCTGGACTTTGCCTGTGGCGACAACGCTTTGCGCCAGATCGCCCTGGTCAATAGTGGCAATCTTCGTGGGATCGATCTTGGTGCTGCTGCTCGTCGCTTTGGTTGCAACGATGGCCACCATCAGCACCACAAATACGGTCGAGCCGATCCACCAAATGCGCCGCTTCTTCTTATTCTTATGATTGCCGTTCGCCACCTTAATCCTCCAAATGTCTTCCGCCGCCGCCGACCACTCTCGTTGCTAGAGCTTGATACGCCGACGACCCGCTTAAGGTTCCCAAAGTTCCGCAGCTTTCCAGCCTGTCCCATGACAGAAGAAAACGCAATGCACCTTAGACCTGAAAAAAGGCCAAAAGTAAGCGGAGTTGCGCTGTTCACTCACCATGCATCTAAGAAGGAATCCCAAAATGCCTACCAGACTAAGCATCGATACAAAAGCCGGAATGGTCTATTCCACGTATTACGGCGATATGGCGACCGCCGATCTGGTGCAACACATCGCCGCTATCCGTAAACATCCTGATTTCAATCCTGATTTCGACGAATTGATTGATGCCAGTGGAGTTAGATCGTTCGATGTTCCCTCCGACGACGTGCGCGAACTGGCTTCGCGCGATAGCCCGTTTCATGCTCGGGCGAAGCGCGTGCTTGTGGCGCCCCAGGATCTTGTGTTTGGACTCGGCCGAATGTTTCAAACCTTTGGCAGCGAACAGCGTCCGCATTTCATTGTGGTCCGCACTCTGGATGAGGCTCATCGAAGGCTCGCACGGGAGCGCCTGCTCAAGGCGCAGTAACAGAACCAGCGCCGGTAGGCGGTGGGTGTTGCTGGGGGGCCAAGCCCGGCAGCGGGACTCCTCAATGTTCAGCCATGCAAAGACTTTGGACAGGAGTGAGAAGCCGCACTCCAACACGCGCGACTGCCCCAGCGCGCCACCGCAGGCGGTCCGGTTGGCTTTGTGCCTGCTAGACTAACCACCAATGGCGACCCTGGTGCTCCTTCGCATTCTGGTTGTCGTGCTGCTGGTGGCCCTGAATGCGTTCTTTGTGGCAGCCGAGTTCGCGATCGTCAGCGTTCGTGACACGCGCATCCAGCAACTGATCGATTCCCGTCGCACCGGCGCGCGCACCGTTCAACGCCTGCAGCAGCATCTGGACGACTTCCTGCCTGCCGTCCAATTCGGAGTCACCCTCGCCAGCCTGGCGCTCGGCTGGATCGGTGAGCCCGCCATCGCGCAACTGATCCTGCGTCCCATTCAAGGACTGCCGCACGCAATGGTGTACGCGCACACTGCGGCCGTCGTAATCGCCTTCGTATTGATCACTTACTTTCATGTCATCCTCGGCGAACTGGTGCCAAAATCCCTGGCTCTGCAGCGTGTAGAGCGCGTCGCGCTCTCGGTGGCTGGACCCATGGACGTGTTCATCACCATCTCTCGCCCGCTGCTGCACCTGATGACCAACTCCGCCAATGCCGTTTTGAAACTCTTCGGCTCGCGATTGATGCGCGAGGGCGGCATGCATTCGCCGGAGGAACTGAAGCTCATTCTTACTTCCAGCCGGCGTCTTGGGCTGCTTCCGCCGTTTCAGGAAGAGATCATGCACCGCACACTCGATCTCGAGAATATGACCGTGCGCGAGATCCTCGTTCCGCGGCAGAACATGTTCTCCCTTCCAGCGGACATGACTCTGGAAGACGCGATGGCGCGCGTGGTGGAAGACCAGCATTCGCGCATTCCCGTCTATGATCCTAAATTGGGAAAAGAGCACATTGTGGGCGTGCTGTACTCGAAGGATCTCGCCCGCTTCATGCATCTGCGCATGACCACGCGAGCGCGCGGACTGACCACAGAAATGACTCTGCGAGTGCGTCATGTGATGCGCGACGTACTCGTGGTTCCCGAAACGAAGCCGGTGCTCGATTTGCTCGATGAATTTCGTCAGCGTAAGCGGCACTTGGCCATCGTGGTCGACGAATACGGTTCCACTGTCGGCTTGGTTACGGTAGAAGATGCGCTGGAGCAGATTGTCGGCGAGATCGAAGACGAGTTCGACATCGCCGTACAGCCTCGGCTCCTCGAAACCGGAGAGCTGATCCTGGAAGGCGGAGCTAACGTCCGTGATCTGGAGTCGCATCTGCACATCCGTTTGCCACGAGATGAAGGTTTCGAGACCCTCGGCGGATTCATCATGTGGCGGCTCGGACGGTTGCCGAGAGTTGGGGACGTGCTCGATTTCGAAGGCCGGCGCTATACCGTGATGCAGATGCAGGACCGGCGCGTGCTGCAGGTGAAAGTCGAAGCGCGCGCTCCTGCAACTGTCGGTGCTCAGGAAGAGCAGCCGTCGTTGTTCCGCGAGACGTGATAGAACCAGCGCCGGTAGGCGGTGGGTCGGAGTTGGCCGAATGGCCAGCTCCGAGCGATTTCAGTCGTTCGAGACACTGTGGGAGCG